>NZ_KV792651.1:0-153797 GCF_001808265.1 Klebsiella sp. HMSC16A12 | reverse complement strand
GATTTGGCTTTCTGTACAGCGTCCATGCTCAGCGCACGAATAGCGTTAGCAAGCTCTTTACGTGAGGACATTTTGACTCCAGTTCGGACTGTTGAAGGCCATGCCCTTAACGACTTGACGAGAGCGCGTTTTGGGCTACGCCGGAAAAAAGTGTGAACAATGTAACCCAAGCGACAAGTCATGTACATGGAGCATCCTTTTGCCCTTTAAGAAATCTCTGGAACAGGTTGTGCTACGCCGGAATCCGCTCGCCCGCATCCTGCGATACTCTTTATAATTTACGCAGAATACGGTTCCCTGCCGTCGCCGTATTTTCGGATAAACAACCATAAGATTGTGGAAGATAAAAATGAAAATTCGCTCAACCGTACTTGCTCTTGGGATCGCAGCAACCCTCACCGGATGTCAGAACATGGACTCCAACGGTCTGCTCAGCTCAGGCGCCGAAGCCTTCCAGGCATACTCTCTCAGCGACGCGCAGGTGAAAACCTTAAGCGACCAGGCCTGTAAAGAGATGGACGCCAAAGCGAAAATCGCCCCGGCCAACAGTGAATACAGCCAGCGGCTGAACAAAATCGCGGCTGCGCTGGGCGATAACATCAATGGTCAGCCCGTGAACTACAAGGTCTATGAGACCAAGGATGTCAACGCCTTCGCCATGGCCAACGGCTGCATCCGCGTCTACAGCGGGCTGATGGATCTGATGAACGATAATGAAGTCGAGGCGGTGATCGGCCACGAAATGGGCCACGTCGCGCTGGGCCACGTGAAGAAAGGCATGCAGGTCGCCCTGGGTACCAACGCCGTGCGTGCGGCGGCGGCCTCCGCGGGCGGTATCGTCGGTAGCCTGTCGCAGTCTCAGTTGGGCGATCTGGGCGAAAAACTGGTGAACTCGCAGTTCTCCCAGCGTCAGGAATCGGAAGCGGATGACTACTCTTACGACCTGCTGCGTAAGCGCGGTATCAATCCGTCGGGACTGGCCACCAGCTTCGAGAAACTGGCCAAGCTGGAAGCCGGCCGTCAGAGCTCTATGTTTGACGATCACCCGGCATCGGAAGCCCGCGCGCAGCATATTCGCGATCGCATGAAGGCCGACGGCATTAAATAAGCGACAGCGGGAGGCGCTAGCGCCTCCTCACCAATCTTTGCCAGCCAACAATCAAATAGCCAGGGCTTTATTGAAGACAGCCACTTGGAACTCTTTTTACGTAACGCTTATACCCGTCATACTTCAAGCTGCATGTGCGTTGGCAATAACTCGGCCTATCCCTGGGCCTCGCCCCTACGGGGCCAGCGCAAGCGCTGTTCAAAACGGCTAGCCGTTTTGTCCGGCAACTCGAAATATTTAGGGTATATACCAAACGTGATTATCGCGATGGGTTGCCGGATAAAGCCGAATGGGGCCAGGGGATTATCGCCACCTTCAAATCGGGGTTTACCCAGGGACCGGTCGGCTTCGGTGTGGACTGTATCGCCCAGTATGCGGTGCGCCTTGACGGCGGTCGCGGGCCCAGCGGCCTGCGCCTTGATTAACCCCCTGTACCGTACGGCACAGGGGGTTACCGGGGTTATTCGCCCTTCTTCGCCGCCTGGATGTACAGCATCTCCAGCGCCAGGGTCGCCGCCGCCAGAGCGGTAATTTCGGACTGATCGTAGGCCGGGGCGACTTCCACCACGTCCATCCCGACGATGTTCAGATCCTTCAGGCCGCGCACCAGCTTGATCGCGCGGTCGGAGGTCAGCCCACCGATAACCGGGGTACCGGTGCCTGGCGCAAACGCCGGATCAAGACAGTCGATATCAAAGGTCAGGTACACCGGCATGTCGCCGACGATCTGCTTCACCTGGGCAATCACGTCATCAACGCTGCGGTCGTTAACCTGGCCGGCGTCGAGCACCGTAAAGCCATTGTCTTTGTCGAACTCGGTGCGGATCCCGATCTGTACGGAGTGGTTCGGATCGATAAGCCCTTCGTTCGGCGCGGTATAGAACATGGTGCCGTGGTCGAACTCGCAGCCGTTGGCGTAGGTATCGGTGTGAGCATCGAAGTGCACCAGCGCCATTTTACCAAAGTGCTTGGCATGGGCGCGCAGCAGCGGCAGGGTAACGAAGTGGTCGCCGCCAAAGGAGAGCATACGTTTGCCGGCCGCCAGCAGCTTCTCGGCGTGAGCCTGCAGCTTCTCGCTCATTTCGCGCGCGTCGCCGAAGGCGTACACCAGATCCCCACAGTCCACCACGTTCAGGCGCTCGCGCATATCGAAGTTCCACGGGAAACGGTTGTGCTCCCAGGCAAGGTTAGTGGAAACCTGACGGATCGCCGCCGGGCCATGACGGCCGCCCGCGCGCCCGGAGGTCGCCATATCGAACGGCACGCCGGTGATGACCCAGTCCGCATCGCTTTCATACGGCATAAAGTTCATTGGCAAACGCAGAAAGCCAAAGGCATTGGATACCAGGGAGTTATCGTATTGATGACCTAAAGTGCTCATGGATATGACCTCTTTTGACAGTCGTGGAACGTAAAAAATAAGTATAAAAAAACCCCTCCGCGTCGTTAGGCCCGACGAGGAAGGGTTTGATAGATAAATCGCTTATTGGCGTGAATTATCGCCGGTAATGCATACGGGTTCAAGTGAGTATCGCATGCTGCCGGATGACGGCTTCGCCTTATCCGGCCGACATACGCAGGCCCGGTCAGCGCAGCGCCACCGGGCATCAGCAGCTACTCGTCTTCCAGATAAGTATAGCCGTACAGTCCCGCCTCGAACTCCTCGAGGAACTGCTGCTGCAGCGCGTCGTCCAGACCGGTATTTTTCACCTGATCGCGGAACTGGGTCAGCAGCGTATTCGGATCCAGCTGCACATACTGCAGCATATCCGCCACGGTATCGCCCTCGTCGGACAGCTCAACCTCAACGCTGCCGTCAGGGAAGACGAACACGTCCACCGCCTCGGTATCGCCGAACAGGTTATGCATGTTGCCGAGGATCTCCTGATAGGCGCCAACCATGAAGAAGCCCAGCATCGGCGGGTTCTCCGGGTCGTATTCCGGCATCGGCATGGTGGTGGCGATCCCGTCGCCGTCCACGTAGTGATCGATGGCGCCATCGGAATCGCAGGTGATGTCCAGCAGCACCGCGCGGCGCTCCGGCGACTTGTTCAGCCCTTCCAGCGGCATCACCGGGAACAGCTGATCGATCCCCCAGGCATCCGGCATCGACTGGAACAACGAGAAGTTGACGTAGATTTTATCCGCCATTCGCTCCTGCAGCTCATCGATGATGGGACGATGGGCGCGGTTGCTCGGGTCGAGCTGCTTCTGCACCTCATGGCACATGTTCAGATACAGCTGTTCCGCCCACGCGCGCTCCTGCAGGTTGAAGGTGCCTGAGGAGTAGCCGATGTGGATATCGTGCAGGTCCATCTGGCTGTCGTGCAGCCATTCGCGCAGCGAGCGGCGGTTGCCGGTCTCGTGCATCTCCAGCCAGGTTTCCCACATGCTCTGCAGCGGACGCGCAGCGTCTTCCGCCGGCGGGGTCGCCTCGGTGTATTCGTTACGCTCCACGCCGATGATGTTGGAAACCAGCACGGTATGGTGCGCGGTCACCGCGCGGCCGGACTCGGTGATCACCGTCGGGTGCGGCAGGCCATTCTCTTCGCAGGCATCGCCGATCGCCCAGATGATATTGTTGGCGTATTCGTTCAGACCGTAGTTCACCGAGCAATCGGACTGCGAGCGGGTGCCTTCATAGTCCACGCCCAGGCCGCCGCCGACGTCGAAGCACTGAATATTGACGCCCAGCTTATGCAGTTCGACGTAGAAACGCGCCGATTCACGCACGCCGGTGGCGATATCGCGAATGTTAGCCATCTGCGAACCGAGGTGGAAGTGCAGCAGTTGCAGGCTCTCAAGATGGCCTGCCTCGCGCAGAATTTCGACCAGTTGCAGCACCTGGGTCGCTGCGAGGCCGAACTTGGACTTCTCGCCGCCGGAGGACTGCCATTTACCGGAGCCCTGCGAGGCCAGACGCGCACGCACGCCAAGGCGCGGCACCACGTTCAGGCGCTCGGCCTCTTCCAGTACGATAGCGATCTCGGACATCTTCTCAATGACCAGATAGACCTTGTGGCCCATCTTCTCGCCCACCAGCGCCAGACGGATATATTCGCGGTCTTTATAACCATTACAGACGATGACGCTGCGGGTCATCCCGGCGTGCGCCAGCACGGCCATCAGTTCCGCTTTCGAACCGGCTTCCAGGCCCAGCGGCTCGCCGGAATGGATCAGCGATTCAATCACGCGACGGTGCTGGTTAACCTTGATCGGGTAGACGAGGAAGTAATCGCCGTTATAGCCATACGATTCACGCGCGCGTTTGAAGGCGGCGTTGATCGAGCGCAGGCGGTGCTGCAGGATCTGCGGGAAGCAGAACAGAGCCGGCAAGCGCTGCCCTTGCGCTTCACGCGCTTTGACTAATTCCGCGAGGTCAACGCGCGCTTCCGGGACGTCCGGATCCGGGCAAACGCTGATGTGGCCCAGTTCGTTGACGTCATAATAGTTATTGCCCCACCAGGCAATATTATAAGTACGCAGCATCTTGCTGGCTTCCTGGGAGCTCATCGCTACCTCCTGCATGGAACGTAGTACACCGTGTTCGCCTGCTGACGAAGGCGAAACCATAGACATGTCGTCAGACATAGCGAACCTCAATTTTTAATAATAAGTGTAAGACAGTTAACTACTATCGCAGTCCAAAGATGCGATAACAACCCATGAACAGTCCTAAAGCCCAGCACTATCTGCTGGTTTTGCGACTGCGCGACCGGTTTCTTATTCATATCATCGTAAAACACGTAGCCGAACAGAGTATGACAGTCCGGAGAAACCACGAGAAAACTCTTGCCAGGCAAGAGCGCCCTTGTTCAGTTTTCTGACGGCCGACCGGCCCTGGAATCCTGAGAAGCGCCGAGATGGGGTGAACATCGGCTGGTTTGCATGAGAGAGATGCAGGTTGCGGAGTGCTGACGCGCGACAGAACGACGCGACGAATCAAACGAAAAACATTGGTTCATTATCTGGTATCACCTCCACACCGCCCTGCGACAGGGTCGGCGACAAGCCAAAGCTATACATACCGGGCAACAGGCGCTACGCCGCTGCGAGATTCTGTAAATACAGACTGCTTAACCCGGCTGGAAGTGGCACCACAGGGCCATGCCCCGTGCGCTTTTTTAATGAGCCGCGCGCGGCGTTTTATACCGAGAAGCGGGGTAAAAAGCAAAATAAAAATGTGCCTGTTTGCGCGGTTGTCAGGAAATTTTGCCAGGCGGGTTTTCCCATAAATGCGACCGCCATCAAAAAAGGCTGGAAATGGGCTCAAGATTTGACCTAAAATGGCCGTCCAGAAGTTAATCCGTCTATACTGATTAACACTCAGACTGCTCGTGTCGCTACCTGCGCGGCTTTGCGCTGATTATCCACCAAAGCCACATTACACAACAGTATGAGCTATCCGAATCGTCCACAGGTGAAATAAAATATGGCAAAACACCTTTTTACGTCTGAGTCCGTATCAGAAGGGCATCCTGACAAAATTGCTGACCAAATCTCCGATGCCGTGCTGGATGCGATCCTCGAGCAGGATCCGAAAGCGCGTGTCGCATGTGAAACCTATGTCAAAACCGGCATGGTGCTGGTAGGCGGCGAAATCACCACCAGCGCATGGGTTGATATCGAAGAGATCACCCGCAACACCGTCCGCGAAATTGGCTACGTGCATTCCGATATGGGCTTTGACGCCAACTCGTGCGCCGTACTGAGCGCCATTGGTAAACAGTCTCCGGACATTAACCAGGGCGTTGACCGTGCCGATCCGCTGGAACAGGGCGCCGGCGACCAGGGGCTGATGTTTGGCTACGCCACTAACGAAACCGACGTGCTGATGCCGGCGCCGGTGACTTACGCTCACCGTCTGGTGCAGCGTCAGGCTGAAGTGCGTAAAAACGGCACCCTGCCGTGGCTGCGCCCGGATGCGAAAAGCCAGGTGACCTTCCAGTATGACGACGGCAAAATCGTCGGCATCGACGCGGTCGTTCTGTCGACTCAGCACGCGGAAGATATCGATCAGAAATCCCTGCAGGAAGCAGTGATGGAAGAGATCATCAAGCCGATTCTGCCGACCGAATGGCTCAACGCGTCCACCAAATTCTTCATCAACCCGACCGGCCGTTTCGTTATTGGCGGCCCGATGGGCGACTGCGGTCTGACCGGTCGTAAGATCATCGTTGATACCTACGGCGGCATGGCTCGCCACGGCGGCGGCGCGTTCTCTGGTAAAGATCCATCTAAAGTTGACCGTTCCGCAGCCTACGCGGCGCGCTATGTGGCGAAGAACATCGTTGCCGCAGGCCTGGCCGATCGTTGCGAAATTCAGGTTTCCTACGCTATCGGCGTTGCAGAACCGACGTCCATTATGGTGGAAACCTTTGGCACCGAGAAAGTGCCTTCTGAACAGCTGACCCTGCTGGTGCGTGAGTTCTTCGACCTGCGTCCATACGGTCTGATTCAGATGCTGGATCTGCTGCACCCGATCTACAAAGAAACCGCAGCCTACGGTCACTTTGGTCGCGAACATTTCCCATGGGAAAAAACCGACAAAGCGGCGCTGCTGCGGGAAGCGGCCGGTCTGAAATAATCTCCGCGCTTCCTCTCTTCAAGGCCAGCCTCGCGCTGGCCTTTTTATTTACGCCTCACCCCCTTTCTGCGCCCCCATTTCAACGCGCGGCCGCCACAAAATGAAAGCGATTACATAGTAAAGACTGTCACCTTCTGCCCAAAGACGCTATCTCCTGTACCCATTTTTCACAATGTTACATATTGTTTCGGTCAACTCTGATTACCGTTTTTCAAAATGTCGTCTATCCTTGTTTATATTGCTGATTTAAAAAGCATTTAATGGATTACGTTTCTTTACCTTTGTGGAAACGATTACACAGCCGTGATTATAGTCACGTTTTTTTACCGACGAGTGTCCTACCCTAACCATCGACAGAATCAATAACTCAACTGGAGGGCGTTATGCCTGACAACAAAAACAAGGGCGTTCGAACAAGACTATGACGTTCTTCGTCTGTTTCCTCGCCGCGCTGGCTGGCCTGCTGTTCGGCCTTGATATCGGTGTTATTGCGGGTGCCTTACCCTTTATTGCCAATGAGTTCCAGATTTCCGCCCACACCCAAGAGTGGGTGGTCAGCTCCATGATGTTCGGGGCTGCCGTCGGCGCGGTCGGCAGCGGCTGGCTCTCTTTCAAACTGGGCCGGAAAAAGAGCCTGATGATCGGCGCCATCCTCTTCGTCGCCGGTTCGCTGTTCTCTGCCGCCGCGCCAAACGTCGAGATCCTGCTGGTTTCCCGTGTGCTGCTCGGCCTGGCGGTGGGCGTCGCCTCATATACGGCTCCGCTGTATCTGTCGGAAATCGCCCCAGAAAAAATTCGCGGCAGTATGATTTCCATGTACCAGCTGATGATCACCATCGGGATCCTTGGCGCCTATCTCTCTGACACCGCTTTCAGCTACAGCGGCGCATGGCGCTGGATGCTCGGGGTTATCATCATTCCGGCGGTATTGCTGCTGATCGGCGTTATCTTCCTACCGGACAGCCCGCGCTGGTTCGCCGCCAAACGTCGCTTTGTCGATGCGGAACGCGTGCTGCTGCGCCTGCGCGATACCAGCGCCGAAGCGAAACGCGAGCTCGATGAAATCCGTGAAAGCCTGAAGGTAAAACAGTCCGGCTGGTCGCTGTTTAAAGACAACAGCAACTTCCGCCGCGCGGTGTTCCTCGGCATCCTGCTGCAGGTGATGCAACAGTTCACCGGGATGAACGTCATCATGTACTACGCGCCGAAGATTTTTGAGCTGGCGGGTTATGCCAACACCACTGAGCAAATGTGGGGGACAGTGATCGTCGGTCTGACTAACGTGCTGGCCACCTTTATCGCCATCGGTCTGGTCGACCGCTGGGGCCGTAAACCGACGCTGATCCTTGGCTTTATCGTGATGGCCGCGGGAATGGGCGTCCTGGGTACCATGATGCACATCGGCATTCACTCCTCTACCGCCCAGTACATCGCCGTCCTGATGCTGCTGATGTTCATCGTCGGTTTCGCCATGAGCGCCGGCCCACTGATTTGGGTACTGTGCTCCGAAATCCAGCCGCTGAAAGGCCGCGACTTCGGTATCACCTGCTCCACAGCGACCAACTGGATTGCCAACATGATTGTCGGCGCCACCTTCCTGACCATGCTCAACTCGCTGGGCAGCGCCAATACCTTCTGGGTGTACGGCGGTCTGAACGTGCTGTTTATCCTGCTGACGCTGTGGCTGATCCCGGAAACCAAAAACGTCTCGCTGGAACATATTGAACGTAACCTGATGCAGGGTCGTCCACTGCGCGAGATCGGTGCCCGCGATTAACCTTCCTGAGCTTCCTCCCATCCCGGGAGGAAGCTTCCTCTTGCTCTCCCCCCTCCGCCGCACTATCCTCTGGCGCTATGAAAACGCCCCGTATTCCCATCGCTATTCAGCAGGCCGTCATGCGCAGCCTGCGGGAGCATCTCGCCAATGCGAATCGCAAGCTGGAACGCCACTATGCGGAACCGACGCTGGTCTACCTGCAGCGTGGTACTTCCGCTGGCACCGCCTGGCTGGAGAAAAACGAAATTCGTTTAAACCCGGTGCTGCTGCTGGAAAATCAGCGGGAGTTTATCGATGAAGTGGTGCCGCATGAGCTGGCGCACCTGCTGGTCTGGCAGCATTTCGGCCGCGTCGCGCCGCACGGGAAAGAGTGGAAATGGATGATGGAGAGCGTCCTTGGCGTTCCCGCGCGTCGCACCCACCGCTTTGAACTCGCTTCGGTCCGCCAGAACACCTTCCCCTATCGCTGTCGCTGTCAGCAGCACCAGCTCACCGTCCGTCGCCATAACCGGGTGGTTCGCGGCGAGGCCACCTACCGCTGCGTTCGCTGCGGCGATCTGCTGGTGGCTGAAAAATAACCATCGGAATTAATTAGAAACTTTCTGATCTGACTGATTGCATCCGGCACCCTCATTCGCTACGTTGCGGGCTCGTTTTGACACGGAGTTAACGATGTCCCGTATGCATGTTTTAGCCGTAGCGGTATTGAGCGCGGCAGTCAGTGGTCCGCTTGCGGCCGCTGGTATTAATAGTTTTTCCCAGGCCAAAGCCGCTGGCGTCAAAGTGAATGCCGACGTTCCGGGCGATTTTTATTGCGGCTGTAAAATCGACTGGCAGGGGAAAAAAGGCGTTATCGATTTGGAATCCTGCGGCTATAAAGTGCGTAAAAATGAGAACCGCGCCAGCCGGGTTGAATGGGAGCACGTAGTGCCGGCATGGCAGTTCGGCCATCAGCGTCAGTGCTGGCAGGAGGGTGGACGTAAAAACTGCGCCAAAGATCCGGAATACCGCAAGATGGAAAGCGATATGCACAACCTGCAGCCGGCGGTGGGAGAAGTGAATGGCGATCGCGGCAACTTTATGTACAGCCAGTGGAACGGTGGTGAAGGCCAGTACGGCCAGTGCACCATGAAGGTCGATTTTAAAGATAAAATCGCCGAGCCCCCTGCCCGCGCTCGCGGCGCCATCGCCCGCACCTACTTCTATATGCGCGACCGCTATCAGCTGAATCTTTCCCGCCAGCAAACTCAGCTGTTTACCGCCTGGAATAAACAGTACCCGGTCACCGCCTGGGAATGTGAACGTGATGAGCGCATCGCGAAAGTGCAGGGCAACCATAATCCGTATGTCCAGCAGGCTTGCCAGGCGCAAAAGAGCTAACCTACACTAGCGGCAATTGTTAATTTGCAGCCCTGTGCTTCCCGCCCGATGGCGGGAAGCTGGCATCTGCGCAACGAACGGAATATCAAGCATGCGCATTCCTCGCATCCATCATCCAGAACGCCTCATTGTCGGCAGCCAGATCGCGCTGAGCGATGACGCGGCCAACCACGTCGGCCGCGTCCTGCGCATGACCGCCGGTCAGCACCTACAGCTTTTTGACGGCAGTAACCAGGTGTTTGACGCGGTCATCACCGAGGCCGGTAAGAAAAACGTTACGGTTGAGGTGCTCAGTGGCGAACCTGACGATCGGGAATCGCCGCTGCATATCCATTTAGGCCAGGTGATGTCCCGCGGCGAAAAAATGGAATTCACCATCCAGAAATCGATCGAACTCGGGGTAAGCCTCATAACGCCACTGTTTTCCGAGCGCTGCGGCGTTAAACTGGATGCCGAACGTTTGCAGAAAAAGATCCAGCAGTGGCAGAAAATCGCTATTGCCGCCTGCGAACAGAGCGGTCGTAACGTGGTACCGGAAATACGTCCGGCGATGCAGCTGGAGACGTGGTGCGCCGAACAGGACAGCGGGCTGAAGCTCAACCTGCACCCGCGCGCCAGCGCCAGCATTAACACGCTGCCGCTGCCGGTTGAACGCGTCCGTCTGCTGATTGGCCCGGAAGGCGGGCTGTCGGCTGAAGAGATAGCGATGACCGCGCAATACCAGTTTACTGATATCCTGTTGGGACCGCGCGTTCTGCGTACAGAGACTACTGCGCTCACCGCCATCACCGCCCTACAGGTGCGTTTTGGCGACTTAGGTTGAGGCGTTAACGGAGAAGAACCATGATCAAGCTCGGCATCGTGATGGATCCCATCGCAACCATCAACATCAAGAAAGACACCAGCTTCGCTATGTTGCTGGAGGCGCAGCGTCGCGGCTATGAACTCCATTATATGGAGATGAACGACCTCTATTTGATCAACGGCGAAGCCCGCGCCCGGACGCGCACGCTGAGCGTCGAACAGAACTACGATAAATGGTATGACTTCACCGGCGAGCAGGATCTGCCGCTTGCGGACCTTGACGTCATCCTGATGCGTAAGGATCCGCCGTTTGATACCGAATTTATTTATGCCACCTACATCCTGGAGCGAGCGGAAGAGAAAGGCACGCTTATCGTCAACAAGCCGCAGAGTCTGCGCGACTGTAACGAGAAGCTGTTCACCGCCTGGTTCTCTGAACTGACTCCGGAAACGTTGGTCACCCGCAATAAAGCCCAGCTGAAAGCCTTCTGGGAAAAGCACGGCGATATCATCATGAAACCGCTCGACGGCATGGGCGGCGCCTCTATTTTCCGTGTTAAAGCCGGCGATCCAAACCTTGGGGTGATTGCCGAGACGCTGACCGAACTGGGCAGCCGCTACTGCATGGCGCAGAACTATCTGCCGGCCATTAAAGATGGCGACAAGCGCGTGTTGGTAGTGGATGGAGAGCCCGTGCCTTACTGCCTGGCGCGAATTCCGCAGGGTGGCGAGACCCGCGGCAATCTGGCCGCCGGCGGCCGCGGCGAAGCCCGCCCGTTGACCGAAAGCGACTGGGAAATCGCCCGCCGCGTCGGCCCGACGCTGAAGGCCAAAGGCCTTATCTTCGTCGGCCTGGATATCATCGGCGACCGTCTGACGGAAATTAACGTCACCAGCCCCACCTGCGTACGCGAAATCGAAGCCGCCTTCCCGGATATTTCGATCACCGGTATGCTGATGGACGCTATCGAAAGACGTATCGATAAATAAGCACGACGGCGGACCAACGTCCGCTTTTGGCGCAGCGAGCGCGGATTACCGCGCTCGTGAAACGTTGCCAGCCTGACGCCACTCGGGCGCCGGCCAGATAAAGTGCATCGACACCATTCTACTTTGCCCGCATACTGGGTGTTGCTTTTTTGAACCAGGAACGAACCTCTGACAATGAATTTACAGCATCACTTTCTGATTGCCATGCCCGCGCTTCAGGACCCCATTTTCCGCCGCTCCGTAGTCTATATCTGCGAGTACAACGACGAGGGTGCCATGGGCATTATTATCAATAAGCCGCTGGAAAATCTGCAGGTGGAAGGGATCCTTGAGAAGCTCAAAATTGTCCCGGAGCCGCGCAATCCAGAGATCCGTCTGGATAAACCGGTGATGCTGGGAGGCCCGCTGGCGGAAGACCGCGGCTTCATTTTGCATACCCCGCCCTCTGACTTTTCCTCGAGCATTCGCATCTCGGATAACACGGTGATTACCACCTCGCGGGATGTTCTTGAAACCTTAGGGACCGATCGGCAGCCGGGCAACGTGCTGGTTGCGTTGGGCTACTCTTCGTGGGAGAAAGGGCAGCTGGAGCAGGAGATTTTAGATAATGCCTGGCTCACCGCCCCGGCGGATCAGAATATTCTTTTCCGTACGCCGATCGCCGATCGCTGGCGCGAGGCGGCTAAACTGATTGGTATCGACATTGTGACGATGCCAGGCGTCGCGGGGCATGCGTGATGAGCGGAACCTTTCTCGGCTTTGACTTTGGCACCAAAAGCATCGGCGTGGCGGTGGGACAACGCATCACCGCGACCGCACGACCATTACCGGCGCTGAAGGCGCAGGACGGTAAACCGGACTGGAACGTCATCGAAAAACTGCTTAAAGAGTGGCAGCCTGAGGCGGTAATCGTCGGCCTGCCGCTCAATATGGACGGCACCGAGCAACCGCTGACGGCGCGCGCGCGTAATTTCGCCAATAAAATTCATGGCCGCTTTGGCGTCGCGATCCTTCTCTACGATGAACGGCTGAGTACGGTTGAGGCCCGCGCGGGCCTGTTTGAACACGGCGGCTACCGGGCGCTGAATAAAGGCAGCGTCGATTCAGCCTCTGCCGTAGTCATACTGGAAAGCTACTTCGAGCAGAGCTTTTAAACTCTGCCCTCCTGCGCCGCCGGCGGACCGCTGACGGCGCACGTTTACCCGCTTAGTGGCGCAGATGTTCGTTAGCCCAGCTCACCGCCTGGGTGCGATTTTTCACGCTCAGTTTACGAAACACATTGTACAGGTGCGTCCGCACCGTGTTCTCGCTGATAAACAGCGCGCGGGCGATATCCAGGTTCGTCGCGCCGCAGCGCAGTTCGTTGAGGATCTCGCATTCCCGCTCGGTCAGCGGCGAGTTCTCTACTGGAGTCGATGCATGGTCCGCAGCGTACATCGCCGGGTGCATCACGCTCAATTCAGCCGTCTGCTCGCCGTTCAGCACGGCCTTAACGCCCTCAATTAAGCGCGATTCATCATCGTCATGACGGAACACGCCATATAAAGCCGGCCACTGCGCCATTTCGTATAGCTCATACTTTTGTGCGCTATTAATAATCAACAAACGAGGATTATCTGCCTGCAGGCGAATAATATCCCGCCACACCCCGTTTAATTTCTTATTTGACACTGCAATATCAAATAATATTACAGAATCTTTTGCCAAACGCTGCGCCAGCGGTTTATTAATATTTTGTAAAACCACCGGTGCCATCAGGGTTTCGCTCAGATAGCTGGCAAAGGCTTTGCTTTGAATAGACGGGTGGGTAATAAAGGTTACCTGACGAGAAGATGATGAATTTCCATTTAAATTAATCACTTAAAACTCTCCTTAGCTGTTACCCACCGCCATGGTGGTTAAATGAATAAAAAAGATACAAACAGTCGTGAATTTATAAATCACCAAGGTAATTTACAAACTGAAACGTTATTCCATGAGAATCATCCTATTCCCACAAACAGCATAAATCGAATGACTCAAAGCTGTCAAAAGATAATCAAACTTTTTTCCTGGAAATGCGTATTCACTGTCGACATATCTAATCTGAATGTGTTATTTGAATTTATAATCAAAAGTTATTTGTATTACCAAATAATATTAATAAACAACAAATAAACATTCATCTAACATATCATTTAACCTGTCATATCAATCTCTTTCTCATCTTATAGCGCGCCTGCAGCGACACGTTGCTGAAAACTCTGGGTAAAGGTCAACATTCCGGCCTGCATCCCGGTCTGCATCACACCAGGCAATTGATGTACTTTTCCTTCACGGATCAAATTCGCCACCGCTGGCGTGTTGACCAGAAGCTCGTATAGCGCAACTCTCCCGCCCTGACGTGCAGGTAACAATTTTTGCGCCAGCACCGCGCACAGGCTTCCGGCAAGCTGGCTACGAACCTGATCTTTCTCCTCCGCCGGA
Organism: Klebsiella sp. HMSC16A12; assembly: GCF_001808265.1. Classification (NCBI taxonomy): domain Bacteria; kingdom Pseudomonadati; phylum Pseudomonadota; class Gammaproteobacteria; order Enterobacterales; family Enterobacteriaceae; genus Klebsiella; species Klebsiella sp. HMSC16A12. The sequence goes on along the minus strand of NZ_KV792651.1, from coordinate 139,685 downwards.
AAGACATCGATCAATCTCTCCACCGCCGGCGCCGCGCCGCGGGTATGTAATGTCGCCATTACCAGGTGCCCGGTCTCCGCCGCGGTTAACGCCAGGCGAATGGTTTCGCTGTCGCGTAGCTCCCCGAGCAGGATCACATCCGGATCCTGGCGCAGCGCCACGCGGAGCGCCGCGGCGAACGAAGGACAGTGACGGCCAACTTCCCGCTGCTGGATCAGACAGCGCTCGCTGTGATGAATAAATTCCACCGGATCTTCAAGCGTCAGAATATGGCCATCAAGATGCTGATTGAGGTGCCCCACCATTGCCGCCAGGGTGGTCGACTTGCCGCTGCCCGTCGCTCCGGTGACCAACAGCAAACCACTCTCTTCCGCCAGCAGTTCGCTCAGCGCAGGCGGGGCGCCGAGCGTGTCCAGACGCGGGCACTGTTCAGGAAGGAGGCGCAGCACCAGCGATATCCCACGCGTATGGGCGAAGGCGCTGGCGCGCAGCCGCGCACCGCAGGCCAGGGTCAGCGCAAAGTCAATCTGGCCGTGTTCCTGCCAGTGCAGTAACTGTGCGGCATCGAGCCAGTCGTTGAGTAAATTCGCAATATCCGGCGCGGGAAAGGGCGCGGGCTCCAGCCTGCCCTGCCGCCGCCAGCGTGGTGCGGCGGAATTGCACAGGTGTAGATCAGAGACATTATGCTTTACACTAAGGGCTACGATTTCTTCCAGCTTCATAACTCATCCTCGGAATATGAACGATATTGCGCATAACCTGGCACAGGTCCGGGACAAAATCTCCGGTGCTGCCGCCCGATGCGGGCGTGCGCCAGAAGAAGTGACATTGCTTGCAGTGAGTAAAACGAAACCTGCGAGCGCGATCGAAGAAGCCATTGCGGCAGGCCAGCGGGCATTTGGTGAAAACTACGTCCAGGAGGGCGTGGAGAAGATTAACCATTTCCAGCAGGCTGGCGTCAGCGGGCTGCAGTGGCACTTTATTGGCCCCCTGCAGTCCAACAAAAGCCGGTTGGTGGCAGAGCATTTTGACTGGTGCCACACCGTCGATCGGCTGAAAATCGCCACCCGCCTGAACGAGCAGCGCCCGGCGCATTTGCCGCCGCTGAAGGTGCTGATTCAAATTAACATCAGCGATGAGCAGAGCAAATCCGGCATCCCGCTGGAAGCGCTCGACGGCTTAGCGGCGGAGATCGCTGAGTTACCTCATCTGGAACTGCGCGGCCTGATGGCCATCCCCGCGCCTGAGTCAGAATATGTAAGGCAGTTTGCCGTCGCCCGGCAAATGGCGGTAGCATTTGCGCGATTAAAAACGCGGTACCCCACGGTCGATACGTTGTCTCTGGGAATGTCGGACGATATGGAAGCCGCAATCGCGGCGGGAAGCACGATGGTGCGCATCGGTACAGCCATTTTTGGTGCGCGCGACTACAGCAAATAATAAGGAATCTGAGGAACGCCATGAAGACGTTGACTTTCCTGCTTTCAACGGTCATTGAGCTTTACACGATGGTCGTGTTGTTACGCGTCTGGATGCAGTGGGCGCGCTGCGACTTTTACAACCCGTTTTCGCAGTTTGTGGTGAAAGCCACGCAGCCGATTGTCGGACCGCTGCGCCGGATTATCCCGGCAATGGGGCCGATTGACAGCGCCTCGCTGCTGGTGGCATTTATTCTCTGCGTCATCAAAGCGATCGTGCTGTTTATGGTGATCACCTTCCAGCCGATCATCTGGATCTCCGCTCTGCTTATTCTGCTGAAAACCATCGGCTCGTTGATCTTCTGGGTACTGCTGTTGATGGCGATCATGAGCTGGGTCAGTCAGGGCCGTAGCCCGGTGGAGTATGTGCTGATGCAGCTGGCGGACCCGCTGCTGCGCCCTATCCGCAACCTGCTGCCGTCGATGGGCGGTATCGATTTCTCGCCGATGGTGCTGGTATTGCTGTTGTACGTAATCAATATGGGCATCGCCGAAGTGCTGCAGGCCACCGGTAATGTACTGCTGCCGGGGCTGTGGATGGCGCTATGAGTGCCGTTGAAACCTGCGCTGACGGGCTGGTGCTGAGGCTGTACATTCAGCCTAAGGCCAGCCGCGATAGCATCGTGGGCGTACATGGCGACGAGCTTAAAGTCGCCATTACCGCCCCGCCCGTTGATGGCCAGGCCAATGCCCACCTGGTGAAATTTCTCGCCAAACAGTTCCGCGTCGCCAAAAGCCAGGTACTGATTGAAAAAGGCGAGCTGGGCCGCCATAAGCAAGTTAAAATCATCGCCCCACAACAGATCCCGACTGCGGTCGCGGCGCTAACTGAATAAACAGGATTCATCATGCAAAAAGTCGTCCTCGCTACCGGCAACGCCGGCAAAGTGCGCGAACTGGCCTCGCTGCTGGAAGATTTTGGTCTCGATATCGTCGCTCAGACCGAGCTGGGCGTGGACTCTGCGGAAGAGACCGGCCTGACCTTCATTGAAAACGCGATTCTGAAAGCGCGCCACGCGGCGCAGATCACCGGCCTGCCGGCCATCGCCGACGATTCCGGTCTGGCCGTCGATGCTCTTGGCGGCGCGCCGGGTATTTACTCCGCACGCTATTCCGGCGTCGATGCCAGCGACCAGCAGAATCTTGAGAAGCTGCTCGACGCGTTAAAAGACGTGCCGGACGACCAGCGTCAGGCCCAGTTCCACTGCGTGCTGGTCTATCTGCGCCATGCCGAAGATCCCACGCCGCTGGTGTGCCACGGCAGCTGGCCTGGGGTAATCACCCGACAAGCCGCCGGTCATGGCGGCTTCGGGTACGACCCGATCTTCTTCGTCCCGTCAGAAGGTAAAACCGCGGCCGAACTGAGCCGTGAAGAAAAGAGCGCCATTTCCCATCGCGGGCAGGCGCTGAAACTGTTACTGGAAGCATTACGTAATGGCTAATTTGCCGCCGCTGAGTCTCTATATCCATATTCCCTGGTGCGTGCAGAAATGCCCGTACTGCGATTTTAATTCGCATGCGCTGAAAGGCGAGGTGCCGCATGATGACTACGTCCAGCATCTGCTGAACGATCTGCAGGCTGATGCGCAATATGCCCAGGGACGGGAAATAGGCACTATTTTTATCGGCGGCGGAACGCCGAGCCTGCTGTCCGGCCCGGCCATGCAAACCCTGCTGGATGGCGTCCGCGCCTGCCTGCCGCTGGCCGCCGGGGCGGAAATCACCATGGAAGCCAACCCGGGTACCGTGGAGGCCGATCGCTTCGTTGATTATCAGCGCGCCGGGGTGAACCGCATCTCCATCGGCGTACAAAGCTTTAGCGAACCGAAGCTGCAGCGCCTGGGGCGGATCCACGGCCCGGAGGAGGCCAAGCGCGCAGCACGTCTCGCCAGCGGCCTCGGCTTGCGCAGCTTCAACCTCGACCTGATGCACGGTCTGCCGGACCAGTCGCTGGAGGAGGCGCTGGACGATCTGCGTCAGGCGATTGCCCTCAACCCGCCGCACCTGTCGTGGTACCAGCTGACCATTGAGCCGAACACCTTGTTCGGCTCCCGGCCGCCGGTGCTGCCGGATGACGACGCGCTATGGGATATTTTCGAGCAGGGGCATCAGCTGCTGAGCGCCGCCGGCTATCAGCAGTACGAGACGTCCGCCTATGCTAAGCCAGGCTTCCAGTGTCAGCATAATCTCAACTACTGGCGCTTTGGCGACTACCTCGGCATCGGCTGCGGCGCGCACGGCAAGATCACCTTCCCTGACGGACGCATTCTGCGAACCGCCAAAACCCGCCACCCGCGCGGGTATATGGAAGGCCGTTACCTTGAGCGTCAGCATGATGTGGGAGAAGCGGATAAACCGTTTGAGTTCTTTATGAACCGTTTTCGCCTGCTGGAGGCCGCGCCGCGCGCTGAATTTAGCCGCTATACCGGACTTGAGGAAGCGGCGATCCGCCCGCAGCTGGACGCGGCGATAGCCCAGGGCTACCTGCAGGAAGACGAGCAGAACTGGCAGATTACCGAGCACGGTAAGCTGTTCCTGAATTCCCTGCTTGAGTTGTTTCTGAACGAGTAAACGCAGCGGCGGTCCTGCCGGGAAGCGGACCGCCATGGCATTATTTCAGCGAGCCAACCAGCGCTTTGCGGCTGTCCTCCAGCGATACCACCCGGCTGCAGACGTCCTTACCAAACTGCTGGAAATCGGCCTCCTGGTTTTTCCATTCCTCCTGAATCGCCGTTTGCAGGCCGCCGAGGCTGCCGAGAATGCCCTGTAGCGGATTACCGCCGCCTTTGAGCACCGCTTTCGCCCCCATCTCGTTAATGCTGTCCTGCAGAATGCCGCCCATCGCCTGATTCACCAGCTGCTGGCCATCGGCGCGTACCTGGTCGATAGCTTTATAGTGGAAGGTCAGGCCATCGCTGCGACGTTCGATAATGCGGTTCATCTGTTCTTTCAGCTGCGCGTCCAGTTTGGTCAGGCGACCGTGCATGCTGCTGTTGGCGCCAACCTGTTCGGTAATGATTTTATCCAGCGCCTTGCGGCTTTTTTCGACTCGCGAACGCGCGCCTTGGTCAATCCACGGCAGGCTGCTGCGCAGGCTGGCCTGATAATCCTGCGCCTGTTCGCGCTGGGCGGCGCTGAGCGCATAGGCCTTGCCGTTAAAGGTCAGATTGCCGTCCGGCTTTATCACCAGATCGCCGTTTTCCCCTTTCACCTGCACCTGCTGCGGGCTGAGGATCACATCGTCACGCGGCGTGACGCTACACTGGTAGTCCGCATGGGCAGACAAAGCGGTGATGGAGAGCGCCACCGCCAGCAGCGTTTTACGCATCATAAAACTCCCTTAAGACAAAACGGGCCGGCAATTGCCGACCCTTGTCAAACTTAGTCCCACCAGACGTCAAAAAGTTCGCTGGTGCGCACATCCTCTAACTTACGCGCTTCCAGCCATTTGCGTACGATAGCCTGATGCTCTTCAGTGCACTTACCAATCTCCTGCATGCAGATGAGCCCTTCCCAGGAGAGATAACCGCTGCCGTCGAAGGCCAGCTTGTTCGGCTCTATCACCTCTTCGATCAGATCGTTGACCGTCTGGTCGATCTGCTCTTCGCTGGTCCCTTCCGGGAAACGCCAGGCGACGGAGAAGCCTAACTCCTGAAACTCATCGATATGCATTTTTTTACGCAGACGACGGCTACGATTCTTGGCCATTATTTCACCCTCTCGAACATTAAGTCCCATACGCCGTGGCCGAGACGATGGCCACGCTGTTCAAATTTGGTTACCGGGCGCGATTCCGGGCGCGGTACGTAATCGTTGCTTGCCGACTGGTTACGATAGCCTTCCAGCGAGGACATGACTTCCAGCATATGCACGGCATAAGCTTCCCAGTCGGTCGCCATATGGAAGACGCCGCCGAGCTTCAACTTGCTTTTCACCAGCTCAGCGAAAGGCGGCTGCACGATACGACGTTTATTATGACGCGCTTTATGCCACGGATCAGGGAAAAACAGTTGCACCATATTCAGCGAGTTATCCGGGATCATGGTATGCAGCACTTCCACCGCATCGTGACACATTACGCGCAGGTTTTGTACGCCTTCTTCTTCCGCAGAAGCCAGACAAGCGCCAACGCCCGGGGAGTGTACTTCAATGCCGAGGAAATTCTGTTCCGGTTTGGCTTTCGCCATCGCCACCAGCGAGGCGCCCATCCCGAAGCCAATTTCTAAGGTGACCGGCGCGTCACGGCCAAACAGGGCGGCGAAATCGAGCGGCGCATCGTTGAATTCAACGCCCATCACCGGCCAAATGTTATCCAGCGCATGCTGCTGCCCTTTCGTCAGGCGGCCCTGGCGACGGACGAAGCTACGAATACGGCGCAGCGGGCGACCGTTTTCATCGAATTCCGGAGAGATGACGTCGTTTTTCATAAAAGTTTGGTCTGCTTGTGAATGTGTTCGGAAAACGGGCATTATCCAAAGTTACCCGGCGGATGCAAGGGTTTACAGCCACTCGCCCTTATGCTGCAATCTGCCCCCCTGTAATCGCGATCCCGGAGCCGTAGCTTTGACTTTTCTCGCCACGCAATTTTCAGCCCAGGTTCTGGACTGGTACGACAAATACGGGCGTAAAACCCTGCCCTGGCAAATCGCCAAGACGCCCTACAAAGTATGGCTCTCCGAAGTGATGTTGCAACAAACCCAGGTGACCACGGTAATCCCCTATTTTGAACGCTTTATGGCGCGTTTCCCCACGGTGGTGGATCTCGCCAACGCGCCGCTGGATGAAGTGCTGCATCTGTGGACCGGTCTGGGCTACTACGCGCGGGCGCGCAACTTACATAAAGCCGCACAGCAAGTCGCCACACTGCACGGCGGGGAATTCCCCCGGACCTTTGACGAAGTGGCGGCGCTGCCCGGCGTCGGGCGCTCAACGGCGGGGGCGATTTTATCCCTTTCGCTCGGTCAGCATTATCCGATTCTCGACGGCAACGTGAAGCGCGTGCTCGCCCGCTGCTATGCTGTCAGCGGCTGGCCGGGGAAAAAAGAGGTGGAAAAACGGCTGTGGGACATCAGCGAAGAGGTCACCCCGGCAGAGGGCGTCGAGCGCTTCAACCAGGCGATGATGGATCTCGGGGCAATGGTTTGCACCCGCTCGAAGCCGAAGTGCGAGCTGTGTCCGCTGAGCAACGGCTGCGTGGCCTACGCGAACCATTCATGGGCGGAATATCCGGGCAAAAAACCGAAGCAGACCCTCCCGGAACGCACCGGCTACTTCCTGCTGATGCAGCACGGCGACGAGGTGTTTCTTTCCCAGCGTCCGCCGGTGGGTCTGTGGGGCGGGTTGTTCTGTTTTCCGCAGTTTGCAGACGAAGCGGAGCTACGCGAGTGGCTGGCGCAGCGCCAGATAAAGGCCGATAATCTGACGCAATTAACCGCTTTTCGCCACACTTTCAGCCATTTCCACCTGGATATTGTGCCGATGTGGCTTACAGTGCACTCATCTGGCGCATGCATGGATGAAGGCAACGCACTCTGGTATAACTTAGCGCAGCCGCCGTCGGTCGGTCTGGCGGCCCCCGTGGAGCGCTTGTTGCAACAGCTAAAAGCCGGAGCGCCGGTATAAATTTTTCGGCTATCAAAGAGGATTAATTATGAGCAGAACCATTTTTTGTACCTTCCTGCAGCGTGAAGCGGACGGCCAGGATTTCCAGCTGTATCCGGGCGAGCTCGGAAAGCGTATTTACAACGAAATCTCCAAAGAAGCCTGGGCGCAGTGGCAGCACAAGCAGACCATGCTGATCAACGAGAAAAAGCTCAGCATGATGAACCCGGAGCACCGCAAACTGCTTGAGCAGGAGATGGTGCAGTTCCTGTTTGAAGGGAAAGACGTGCACATCGAAGGCTACACGCCGCCGGAAAAACAGTAAGGGCCCTGCGGCCTTTAAAAAAACAAACACAACACGCACGCCCGGAATGATGAAAAAATACTTAGCGCTCGCGCTGATTGCGCCGTTGCTCGTTTCGTGTTCCAGCTCCAATAAAAAAGGCGCCGAATACAACGAGGCCTGGGTCAAGGACACGAACGGATTCGATATTTTGATGGGCCAGTTCGCCCACAACATCGAGAACATTTGGGGGTACAACGAAGTCCTGCTCGCCGGGCCAAAGGACTACGTCAAGTACACCGACCAGTATCAAACCCGCAGCCACATCAACTTCGATGAAGGGACGATCACCGTCGAGACCATTGCCGGCACCGACCCTCGCGGACGACTGCGCCAGGCGATCGTCAAAACCCTGTTGATGGGCGATGACCCCAACTCCATTGACCTCTATTCCGATGTCGATGACATCCAGATCTCCAAAGAGCCGTTCCTCTATGGCCAGGTGGTGGATAACACCGGGGCGTCGATTCGCTGGGAGTGGCGCGCCGCGCGCTTTGCCGACTATCTGCTGCAAACCCGTCTGAAGAGCCGCAACAACGGCCTGCGCGTGGTCTACAGCATCACCATTAACCTGGTGCCGAACCACCTCGACAAACGTGCGCATAAATACCTCGGCATGGTGCGTCAGGCCTCGCGTAAGTATGGGGTTGATGAGTCGCTGATCCTCGCGATTATGCAGACCGAATCCTCCTTTAACCCCTATGCGGTCAGCCATGCCGACGCCATGGGGCTGATGCAGGTGGTCCAGCACAGCGCCGGCAGAGACGTCTTCCGCTCCCAGGGTAAATCCGGCCTGCCAAGCCGCAGTTATCTGTTCGACCCGGCGAATAATATCGACACCGGTACCGCCTACCTGGCGATGCTGAACAATGTTTACCTCGCCGGCATCGATAACCCCACCTCGCGTCGCTACGCGGTGATCACTGCCTATAACGGCGGCGCCGGCAGCGTACTGCGGGTCTTCTCCAGCGATAAAGTGCAGGCGGCCAATATTATCAACAGCATGGCGCCAGGGGACGTCTACCAGACGCTGACCACCCGCCATCCGTCGGCGGAATCGCGCCGCTATCTGTACAAAGTTAATACGGCGCAGAAAAGCTACCGCCGTAAATAGCCCTCCTCCCGACTCCGGCCTCAGCCCCGCGCTGAGGCCGCGCTTATACTCCGCCATACTCTGTAATATCTTTCGGTTTTCTGCGGCAGTTAACAGAAGCATTAAGCTAGTGAATGATAGAATCGCATCAAAATAACGGGATTAATGTTATTTTAAAAACATAACAAGCCCACATTCGTGAGGATAACTACATGAATCTTAAGCTGCAGCTCAAAATACTGTCGTTCCTGCAGTTCTGCCTTTGGGGGAGCTGGCTCACCACGCTTGGCTCGTACATGTTTGTCACGCTGAAGTTTGACGGCGCGGCAATCGGCGCAGTGTATAGCTCGCTCGGTATCGCCGCGGTGTTGATGCCGACGCTGCTCGGCATCGTCGCCGATAAGTGGATCAGCGCCAAATGGGTATACGCCATCTGCCACCTGGTCGGCGCGTTAACGCTGTACCTCGCGGCGCAGGTCACCACGCCGGGCGAGATGTTCCTCGTGATCCTGCTTAACTCGCTGGCCTATATGCCGACGCTTGGCTTGATCAATACCATCTCCTACTACCGCCTGCAGTCGGCGGGGCTGGATATTGTCACCGATTTCCCGCCAATTCGTATCTGGGGCACCATCGGCTTTATCCTCGCCATGTGGGGCGTGAGCTTCTCCGGCTTTGAACTGAGCCATATGCAGCTGTACATTGGCGCGACGCTGTCGGTCCTGCTGACTCTGTTCACCCTGACGCTGCCGCATATTCCGGTCGCCAACGCCCAGCGCAATCAAAGCTGGACGGAGATGCTCGGCCTGAACGCTTTTGCGCTGTTTAAAAACAAGCGTATGGCTATCTTCTTTATCTTCTCGATGATGCTCGGCGCCGAGCTGCAAATCACTAACATGTTCGGTAACACCTTCCTGCACAGCTTCGATAAAGATCCGCTGTTTGCCGGCAGCTTTATCGTCGAGCACGCGTCAGTGCTGATGTCGATTTCGCAGATTTCCGAAACGCTGTTTATCCTGACCATCCCATTCTTCCTTAGCCGCTACGGCATTAAGAACGTGATGCTTATCAGTATTGTGGCGTGGATGCTGCGCTTCGGCCTGTTCGCCTTTGGCGACCCGACGCCGTTCGGCACTGTACTGCTGGTGCTGTCGATGATCGTCTACGGCTGCGCCTTCGACTTCTTTAACATCTCCGGTTCGGTGTTCGTTGAGAAAGAGGTGCGCCCGGAAATCCGCGCCAGCGCTCAGGGGATGTTCCTGATGATGACCAACGGCTTCGGCTGTATTCTCGGCGGGATGGTGAGCGGCAAAGTCGTCGAACACTTTACCGTCGAGGGGATCACTGACTGGCAGAGCGTGTGGCTGATTTTCGCCGGCTATTCGCTGGTGCTGGCCTTTGCCTTCGTGGCGCTGTTCAAATACAAACACGTCAGACAACCGACCGCCGCCCAGCAGAGCGTGTGATCGGCAAAAGTAAAACGCCCCGCCTGTTCGGCGGGGCGTTTTTTTATCCCTTCAGCACGTAGCCATACAGCCGCTTAATGCCGTCCGGATCCGTCTCGCTGTAAACCCCCTGCAGCTCCGGCGAGAAGCCAGGCAGCATATTGACCCCCTCCTCCAGCGCGAGGAAATAGCGCAGCACGGCGCCGCCCCAGACCTCGCCGGGCACCACGCACAGCACGCCCGGCGGATACGGCAGCGCCCCCTCCGCCGCGACGCGGCCTTCCGCCTCGCTCAGACGCACCAGCTCAACGTTGCCGCGTATAAACTCGTGGTTGGCATCCTGGGGATTCATCACCACCCTTGGGAAGCTCCGTTTACGGAACATCTCTTTTTGCAGGCTCTTCACGTCAAAGCTAACGTACAGATCGTGCATCTCCTGGCACAGCTCGCGCAGGGTATAGTCGCGATAACGCACCGGATATTTGTTATAGATGGTCGGCAACACATCGGCCAGCGGCGTATCCGCTTCAATATGCTGTTCAAACTGCCCCAGCATCGCTACCAGCTGCGCCATTTTTTCGGCACTTTCCGCCGGCGTCAGCAGGAACAGAATCGAGTTGAGATCGCACTTCTCCGGCACGATGCCGTTTTCACGCAGATAATGCGCCAGAATAGTCGCCGGAATGCCGAACTCACTGTACTCCCCACTCTCCGCGTCGATGCCCGGGGTGGTCAGCAGCAGCTTGCACGGGTCGACAAAATACTGGTCGTCCGCGTAGCCTTCAAAACCATGCCAGCGCGCGTCGGGTTCGAAGCTGAAGAAGCGGCGCTCCCGGGCGATCGCCTCGGTCGGGTGATCCTGCCACGGGCGCCCCGCCACCATCGGCGGAATAAAGGGCTGGATCATCTTGCAGTTGGCGATGATCGCTTTGCGCGCCTCAATGCCCAGCGCCACGCACTCGGCCCACAGGCGGCGGCCGCTCTCGCCTTCGTGGATTTTAGCGTTGACGTCCAGCGCGGCGAACAGCGGATAGAACGGGCTGGTGGAAGCATGCAGCATAAAGGCGTTATTCAGCCGCTTGTGCGGACAGAAACGCGCCTGGCCGCGCAGATGGTTATCCTTTTTATGGATCTGCGACGTCTGTGAGAAGCCGGCCTGCTGCTTGTGCACGGACTGGGTGACAAAAATACCCGGATCGTCGGGGGTCAGCTCCAGCAGCAGCGGCGAGCAGTCGGCCATCATTGGGATAAACTGCTCATAGCCCACCCACGCCGAGTCGAACAGGATGTAATCGCAGAGGTGGCCGATCTTATCCACCACCTGGCGGGCGTTATAGACCGTGCCGTCGTAGGTCCCCAGCTGGATCACCGCCAGACGAAACGGGCGGGAGGCATTGGCTTTCTCAGGCGCCGCTTCGCGGATGAGATCCCGCAGGTAATGCTCATCAAAGCAGCGCTCGTCAATGCCGCCGATAAAGCCGAACGGATTGCGCGCGGCTTCCAGGTAAACAGGCGTCGCCCCCGCCTGGATCAGCGCCCCGTGATGGTTTGACTTGTGGTTGTTGCGATCGAACAGCACCAGATCGCCGCGGGTCAACAGCGCGTTGGTCACGACTTTGTTGGCCGCCGAGGTGCCGTTGAGGACGAAGTAGGTTTTATCCGCGTTGAACACCTTCGCAGCGAACTTCTGCGCGTGCTTGGCCGATCCTTCGTGGATCAGCAGATCGCCTAATTTCACATCGGCGTTGCACATGTCGGCGCGAAAGACATTTTCGCCCAAAAAGTCATAGAACTGACGGCCTGCAGGGTGCTTTTTGAAAAACGCCCCGTGCTGATGCCCCGGACAGGCAAAGGTGCTGTTATCCATCTCGACGTACTGGGTCAGGGTATTGAAAAACGGCGGCAGCAGACGCGCTTCATAATCACAGGCCGCCGCCTCCAGCTCCAGCCACTCCTGATCTTTACCGGCGATCACCGCCTGCACCCCCTCCGGCTTGTCGACCGCCGTCTCACTCAGCAGGTAGACCGGCAGGTTAAATCCGCTACGCCTGAGGAGAGTAAGGATGCCGCTGCGACTGTCGGCCACGGAGATGACGACTGCCGCCACATCGGTAAAATCGGTACTGTCCAGCGCCACAACGCGACGGTGGGTGGACAAGCGGGTGACCAGCTCGCAGCTGGCGGCAATGTGCATGGATTTCATAAGCGCAAATGCCCGTATCGGGAGTGTAAAAACCTCAGACAAGGGAGACCTTGCCCAACGATGTGTCCGGGTCTGACGGATTCAGCTCCGACCGCCGGACATCAGTAAAAGCAGACGCGTCCGATCTTACTGTTGCCCTACAGTGAGCATACGTGTCCTTCACCGCATGGTGAACAGAGGGGTAAGCGTAGCAAGATGAGGCAGCCCGCGCATCTGGGCGCGGCGTCGCTGGCGAGATAATGGCTGTGTCGTCATCGGCGGCCTCATATCAGGGAGGAGAAAATTCGCGCAATCATGGCACCTTTCCCGAACAGGCGCAAGATGAAAACCGTATGCACTTATATCACGGATACACAAGCTTTCCCGGTAAGTTAACGCCATAATAATGCGGTTATCAGGGATTTTTAACAGGAGTCAGCGTGGTTACAGGACCTTTTATTAACGCCAGCGCGGTGCTGGTCGGCGGTGTGCTGGGCGCCTTACTCAGCCAACGGTTGCCGGAACGGATCCGCACCGCAATGACCTCTATTTTTGGCCTGGCGTCATTGGGCATCGGCATTTTACTGGTCATTAAGTGCGCCAATCTGCCGGTGATGGTGCTGTCGACCCTGGTAGGGACGCTGCTCGGCGAAATATGCAATATGGAAAAAGGCATCAATACGCTGGTCAGTAAACTCCAGCAGTTGATGTCAGCGAAAGGCAAGAAAAAGGCTTCGGCTCATGAGTCTTATATTCAGAGCTATGTGGCGATTATCGTCCTGTTCTGCGCCAGCGGCACCGGCGTCTTCGGCGCCATGCGCGAAGGGATGACCGGCGACGCCAGCATTCTGATTGCCAAAGCGTTTCTCGACTTTTTCACCGCCACCATCTTCGCCTGCACCCTGGGCATTGCCGTCGCCGCCATCAGCGTACCGATGCTGCTTATCCAGCTGACTCTTGCAGCCTGCGCGGCGATCATTATGCCGCTTACCACGCCGATGATGCTGGCGGATTTCAGCGCCGTCGGCGGCATGCTGCTGGTGGCCACCGGGCTGCGCATCTGCGGGATAAAAATGTTTGCCGTAGTGAATATGCTGCCTGCGCTGGTGCTGGCGATGCCGATTTCCGCGGCCTGGACGCTGTTTTTTGCCTGAAAACGCGTGCTTTTAGCGCAATGTGGTGATAGATTGTTCAGTCTGCTGCAAAACAGATAAATTTCGTTGACGAGGCGCGGCGATTACGGTTTAATGCGCCCCGTTGCCCGGATAGCTCAGTCGGTAGAGCAGGGGATTGAAAATCCCCGTGTCCTTGGTTCGATTCCGAGTCCGGGCACCACTTACACAGTACCGTTCGGCTAGCTTCATGTGTACAAGGCATGAAATAGCGGGGCGAAATCAGATGTGAGGACAGAGTTTAGACAGCGATGAATGTCATCACCTGTTGAACTTGATTGTTCCACTCTGTGCGAAACCCTATTCAGTCCATCTGAATAGGGTTTTTCGCTTTAGGCGATGTTACAGTTTTTAGTGAAACTGTCAATATGCGCCATTTTTCACCATCTTAACTCCTGCTCCAGCGTCGCCTTCAGGCTTTCGATATTCACCTCCACATATTCCAGCGTTGACGCCAGACTAACGTGCCCCAGCAAGGTTTTCACCGTTTGCAGATTACGTTCCGGCGTGCGCATCAGCTTCGTCGCGATGGTATGACGGAAACGATGAGGGCTAACCAGAAAACCACACTCCCGGGACAACCGACGGAAAAAGGACCGGAGAGGAACTTTCGTCATACCATCTTGATAATTTGCCTTTCTCCTGAAATCAAACCAGGCGATGTTAAATAGCTGCTCATGTGGCATTGCCCCCGCCTTTGTCACCTGACTGACCAACTCCTCAAGCGATGGACGCAGGGCGGAGATAATCGGCACCTGATGTTCACGGTGATTTTTAGCCCCCTCAAGCCGTAAGTGAATGCAGTGCGAATCAAAATCGACATCGCTAATTCTGATATGTAAGAACTGATTCTGGCGTATGGCCGTATAGCGCAAGATATCCAGCACGGCAGTCCAGAACCATGCTGGAGCCAATGCATTACGATAACGATCGCCGGATTGCTCCCTTCCCCTCTGCTGCTGCATAACCCGATAGACCGTTTCAAGCTGACTGTCAGAAAGTGTTTTTTTACGTTTAACGCCCGGGCAAGCCACAACGCCATTAAACGGGTTCTCTTCCTGGAATAGTTTTTTCTTGATAGCAAAGTTGAACAACGCACGCATATGGGCAACCTTGTTATTCCAGGTACGAACCTTCAGCCCCTGCACTTTTAATACTTCTTCTTTCCACCTCAGCACCAAATCGGCACTGACCTCCCCAGGTAATACTTTCGCAAACTTCGTAAACGTTCTTACTACCTTGCAATAACTCCACTGCGTGTCAGGCCGTAATGTTTTAGCGTAAAAATACTTCTCCAGAAGAACTTCAAATGTTAACAATTCATCCATAGTCAATTTCGTCCCATTAGTTCAAAGAGCTAACTTCTAATAACGGGGTATCTGCTGGCACTGTTGCTGCGCCATAAATTTCTTTCGCAGGTACAAGATAGCCGTGATAAACCTTCTGGCTCTCCCTATTACGGCACTGGTATACATTTGCTCCCCCGCGCTGCCGCCTGTGCAGATTTATTTTTTCAAACTGCCGCTGAACATCACGCCAGTTGTCTATTTTTAATGGTCGCAGTGCCTCCCTCTGTTCCGCCATAAACCTATGAAAAATTGACGGAGTTTTCAGGAATACAGCCCCCGCGATCACATATACGTGACCATCCGGCTCATTGGCTATCGTTTTTTTCTGCTGTATAGATTGTCTGAGCCAGTCAATAAACAACTCACCAGCAGGATGAGAGCGGCGCAATGCCGGTTCAGAAGAAAGATCGGCACCTTCCACATTCTCCATAAAAGACGGTAAATCATCGGGAATATTTTCAACATACTCACAGGGCGGCGGTGCCTGTTGTAAGAAAGTGGCGTAATCGTCAAAAGCTGAATCAGGACAAGCTTCTGGCAACGCGGATGGTGTGACTGGCAGCGTTTTATCACTGCCCTCCCCAGCTTGTAAGACTATTGCCCCTACAACGCCTGATTGCGCCCGATACCCGGCCAGAAACATCGAAAGCGCCATTAACGCGTCAGGCCATCGACTCAGCCAACACAGCCCCTCCTCCGGCAACAGCCTGAAGGCCAGCATGGCGCTGTAGCCATATACCTTTTCCGGCTGCGTTTCTGGCACAAAGCGGAAGCGATAGGGGTTATCCAGAACGCCTGCAACCGGCGACCAGACCTGCCCGTTATCCAGCTCAACGTGGAGATGCGCCAGATTGTCCAACACGCTAAACATGGTCGCCCAGACAATAACCGCAGACCACACAGCCCCTTGCGTTGCCTGATCTTCAGGGTCAGCACCCGGCGGCAACAAGTAGCTTTTTGACAGTTTCACCGCATTTGCCAGCGTTTTAAGCAAACAATCGACCATCCCACCGGGGTACGCATACCCCCCCTGCTCCGCTACCGGAAACTGCTGCATTAGTAGTACACACTGCTCCAGAGGAGTCAGGTAATACTGCTGATACAGGTTTCTGGGCAGAGAAGAGTAATCCCACAGCGTTTGCAGATATTGCTGACGTAGAGGTGTGCCCAGCAACACCTCTACGCTGGCCGGAGCAAAATAACCCGCAGGCACAGGTGAACGGTTATCGGATAAGGGTTCCGGCGGATGCGCCTTGTCACGCCAGAAAAATAGAGTATTGAGCATAAATACCGCCGATGGCTGAAATGAAAAGCTGCCACTCTATTTCTCCGCCCACAAACAACAACAAACAACTCTGTTTAGGTTCCTAATAATTTCCAAATCCCATAAAAAATGCTCCCGAAGGAGCATTTAGCGCATCAGGCCACCGAACGGCGAACATCCTGAGCAAGGTTAAGTAAAAATTCACAGGCCTCGCGCGCCTGGCGGCTGGCCCGGAAAATAGCGTGTTTGTCCTCTTTCAGCGTCTTCAGCCATGAGGCAAGGTAGCTTTCATGTTGCACCTCACCATAAACGCCCAGTTCGGCACAGAGAAAAGCGCTACCCAGCTCTGCGATAAGCTCTTCAAACGCATAAATCGGATCGCCAAACCGGCTCAATGAAGACGTGATGCCCTCGCGGTTTAGCCGTTTGGCATGACCGCTGGCGTGAACCAGCTCATGCAACAATGTCGCCCAATAATCAGCATCAGAAAAAAACTGACCGACTGCCGGTAATACAATCTCATCGGTGGATGGACGGTAAAATGCTCGGTTCTGGCTAAACGATGTAGCCTTTACGCCGGAGGCATTCAGCATATCAAGAATGCGGTTAAACACCGGCGTACTGACGGTATCCACATCCTCCTGCGACAAAGGAACGGCAGTCACCCCAACGACGGATTCTGGTAAACCATCGCACTGTTCAACGTTGAACAGGTACAGCGATTTAGCTATAACCCGGGATTCCATAACCGGTTTGCCATCGGCGTCAAACAGCTTACTGCCGCTTTTATCTTCCGCCTGCTTTTCAAACGGTTTGAATATAACGCCGAGACTGCTGCTTTCACCTTTACGAACCTGCCCACCGACTGCCTGCGCCTGCTTATAGGTGAGCCAGCGATTGGAACGGTAGCCCTTCTCTTCCGCCGCCAGCCACAACAGCATGATATTAACGCCGTTGTAGTGACACCCGGTCGCGGCATTAACCGGAAACGGGCTGGAGGCATATTTCTCCACCGAACGCCACGGCTTACGCCAGGGCGGTACGCCTTTTTCCAGCGCGGCAACAATGCGATCGGTCACCTGCTGATACAGGTCTGTATGTCCAGCACGTTGAGAACGAGAATTTGATTTCTTCATGGGAAACTCCTTTTAAAAAAGGCGTATCCCGCTCCCTATGGGCGCAGAAATACGCCCCACAGGGATTGATGAATGTCAGTCAGTTCAAATGGCGACGGCCTGAATAACGCCTTCGGTCGTTACCCGCTCGAACTGCTTTTGCAGTTGCCTGCATGCGATAAGAAAACAGTGATGGTCATCAGCTTTTGCCCGTTTGCAGCCAACAACGGCAACGTCAACAAGCAGCCGCTGCGCCATCATGCGCCAGCTTTTCAGCTCTTTCTGGCTTCGGCAGGCAGTGAAGTGCACCTGGGCCATAACGTTTATTCTGCCCGTCAGATGACGGTACTCCGCGACGGGCACACAATTTTGCCAGCCGGTAATAAACATCGCCAGCCTCTGCGCCTTAAGCATAATAGACAGCTGGTAGGGTTTGGTGATGATGTCCACGATACCGCCTTCCGTCAGCGGTATCCTTTCTTCAAAGCTATCGCCGCCGACCAGTATGCGGGCCATCGAGACCCATTCCGAGTCGAGATCAGGGTGACAGCCGTCAGCATAGGCTAAATGTCTTACCCGACCATCATCACGTTGTTCACCGCCGTCAACCATCAAATAAACGCCGTGATCCTTAGCCAGAACGACAGGCTTATCGGTAGTTATTGATTCCGTTACGACGGCCTTCAGGTCAGAACCATAAAAACGCAGCATAGATATCTCCTCAATAATTGCCGGAGACAGCTTCCCCGAGGAGAGAAGCCCCCCGGGGAAGTAAGTTCAGTAAAAAGAAGTGAAACGAATTACGCGAAGGCTATAAATATCCCATCGCTTCCAGTGCCAGAGAGCACTTTGCATCTGCGTTCCCGGTATAGAAATAATGAGCCCAGGCCTCCCTGTTCACCTTTTCTCCAAGCGCCAGAACGTCATGTAATAACGGTTCACTGGCTGAATGAGTAAAACGGCCAAAAACTAAAGCCTGCGCCAGCTGATAAGCAATGTCGGTAAGGACATATTCGTTATCGGTAAAACCGTCCTCATCGCGTTCCTCATCAATTCCTAAACGCATTTTGGCGGCAACGAATAACAGCTCCCCTTCTGCATTGGCTAAGTCATAAAGATCCTGAACAACAGACTGTGGCTCAAACGATAACGCGATCATGGTGTTCTCCTTACGATGTCATACCGAAAGGAGAACGCCCCCGAAGGAGTGGTTCCTTTCGGGCAGCGTTTATTACGTTAACGGTCGGTAATAACCTTTAGTCAATGGCCGCCATAATGGCGTTAGTACATGAATGCATTAAGGCGTAATTGCGCAACGCATAATAGGCTTCGATGTCCTCATCGGCTTCAGTGCGGTTCGCCAGCTCGCAGAGAGCGTAAAGCGAAGCCGTAATGCCAAACGTGTCGGAGTCCATTGTGCCCTGATAGTAGTTTTCCGCCGATACGCTCCAGTTCTGAGACGTGGCCGGGTAAGCATAAAAGCCGCCGTTGGATAACTTCATCCCCAGCCAAAGCCCACCCTGGTACTCACAGCTCAGCCGGTCTGCCCAGCGGTAAAGTAATTGTTCAAAACAAAACAGACGTACCGCCTGTTCTTCATCGTTCTGATCGAGCAGGCGATCAAAATCGACCTGTGTGATAGTGAAATCTGTCATTGATGGGTATCTCCCTGAATAAAGCGGAGGGAGAACACGCCTGGAGGGTGTTTTCCCTCCGGGATGATGAAAAGAGTTAGTGTCAGGCGGTGGCTAATGACACCTTAAGGCAGCAGCCAACGCGCTTAACCGTAAATTTCTCGATGTGTGCAGTGACGCTTCCCCCAGTACGAGTAAAAACGATCAGCTGGAACGTCACCTGCCCCGTTTCACTGTTCTGCCGATGCTCCCAGACGTTCAGCGCTTCCTTAACCAACCGGTTTTGGCTGGCGATAGCGCTTTCAACAGAGCTGGAAAAGTCGACCGCAGCTTCCCAGGCGGGAGACGTAATCGAGATGGATAACATTTCATAGGTGTTCATCTGTGTTCCTTACAGTAAAAAGGGAACACGTCCCCAACGGGAAAATGTTCCCATTGGGTGAGTAGAATGCACTAACCACGCTTATTCATTGCGTAAGCGACGTTCAGTACAGGAATGAGCCTGAAAAGGCGTAGGTATTAAGAAGAGTACCTTCACCGCAGTTTGCGGCATCCGTTTACAAAGGCTAAATGGATTTGGGTTTGACCGCCGTAAGCGCCACCTTGCAGGTCGTGGAGGCTTTGGGTGTTGTCAGAGACAACGATTAGGCGTTACGATTCTAAACCAGTCATGTATAAAAAAACAACAAGCAGCTATGTGGTGAGTTATAAAAAGGGACAAGTGAGATGGAAAATTCTATTAGCTTTATGGCAAGAGATGGCGTTATTTCTTTAGATACGTTTCTTAAAACACGTAAATTTAAGAATGGAATGGGTATCATATTTCTCGACAGAAACGTCGTGAGCCCTGTAACCAGTAATAGTTTAAAAGACAAATTCTCATCATTAAAGCATTACCGTTTCTCTGTCATTCTTTCGGCAATGGAAGGAAAGAACAAGCGATTACCGACCCATGAAGAATATATTGAAGAATATCAAAAATCATCCGAGAAGATAGGACTAGCATTCGGGGAGGATCGGGTAGACAGGGAAAAGGTAGAATCTTTTTATTATGCAGTGAAAGGCGAGTATGAATCACACATTAATGCCGAATATAAATTCCTCGCGCAATCCATTGAGATTCTAAAAGATAAAACCCTAACTGAAAAAGCAGAGAAAATCATAGAACTAACGCACAGCATTTCAAAAGAGCACCCATCAAAGATGAACCCGCTTCTGATATTGCTTGTATTTTGTCATTTATACAAAGGACGCGGAAGACATTTCATAGACAAACTGTTAAAAGTTAACAAGCAAGAACCTTTAGAACAAAAGCTTCATAATGTTATCAGCGACCTAATGATCATTACATTAGTTCTAATATCTATTAGCAGCGAGAAGAAATATATTGCAGAAGCTGATGCCAATAATGGTAAGGTAAAACATCCAGACGGTAGTTCTGTAACACTAAATTTTAAACATCGCTTTGTATTCTGTAGTGCTGACGCTGCATTACTCGAATTTTATATGTTGTATATAGAACTGCATGAACACTTACATGTTATATTTCGACATCAAAAAAGAATATTAAATGGCGCAATAGAGCCAAGATTACATAGCGTTTGTGCCAAATTATTCCCGGGAGCGACCAAGGAAGAGGCAGCAAAATTACTCAATGAAATACACTCGTATATTTTATAAAAGGCTAATCGTCATGAGGCTCTCCTTTGTTATAAACTCGCGCCACATAATGCCCGCGCCCGTCCCCGTGCCCCAAATCCATAGAAACCAACGCTTCGGCTTCCTTTTTGCTAAAACCTCTCTGCATATGATATTCCGTCGCCTCGCGGGAATAGGCATAGCGCAAACTATGCGGAGAAATCTTTCCCGTTAGCCCTGCGTCCTTAACGATATTCCGATAGCGATCGATGGCGGAATGGAGATTGGGTTTATCGACCAGCTTGCCGTTATTATTCATTGCTATTTTAAGCGCATGATTCACGGCCTGAAGCGTTTTCTCACGATCGACAACCGTCGTATCTCTGGGCTTGCCGCCTTTGGTGCCAAAAACAACTCGTACGCGCTCATCGCCGCGTAATAAGGCCTGCTGCCAGGTACGCAATGACTTGGCTGACTGCACGGCCTCTTCCGTTCTTAACCCCAGGCAGCGGGAAAGCTGCACCGCAGCCGCGACGCCTTCATCCTTGCTCTTAATTACAGAAAATACGGCCTGATAACGCTCGTCGGAAATAGCCACCTTCGTTCCGTCACGACTGGCCCCGGACAACCCAAGCGCGCTATTGCTTAAACACTCATGGGCGGGATCGGCCAGTTTCGACCTTCCGGCTACGTTAAATATCGCCCGTAGCGCCGCCATTTCATTCTGCAACGTGCGCTTTGAAATGCTTTCCGCCAGACGGCTGCGAATATACAGCTCAACGTGATGAGTTTTAATATGCCTGACGTCCCGGATCTGAATATTCAGATTCAGCATTCTCTCCGCCATGCGATCGGCGATTTTCATTCTGTCAGCCACGGTTTTAAAACTGCCCCCGGCCTGCCGGGCCAACGTCGACAGGCTTTTACTCAATTTAGACATCAAGACCTCTGGTTATAAACACGTACTCCCTGTCAGGCTTACCTTTGCCTTGCGTGAGCAAAGGTAAGCCCCAACCGTTTTAAAGCTGTGCATCTCAACCCCGACGACACGGTTAATTTTGCGCATCCTGCGGCTCGACTGGTATCTGTGCATCGGGGCGGCGAAATGTTGAGTTCTTACGAGGCTCCCCAGCTCTCTGAGCTGCTCGTGGCTAACGCCATGCTGACTACTGTCAGGCTGCCTCCATTGCCAGTTTCTGCTGGCATTGCCGTCGATACCGAGTCGATCTTTCTCCTTTTTTAGTGGTGGACGTTTTCAAACGGGTTCGGCCCGTTTTTAACGTCGATTGATGAAAAAACATCCTGATCATTCCCCTTAAGGCACATTCGCCAACCGGTACTACGTGTCGGTCAGAGCGTAGAGGATGCTGTTAAAGGCCGAATAGTCTGGGCCCGTGGGTTGCGCGCTGCGCGCGTCACTTGGTATCGCTAACGCTCTGACACAAGTGACGCCGCGCAGCCTTCTGCCGCCAAATGCCTGCCGTAGCAGATGCCAAATGTTCCAAATGGCATAGCAGACGACACGCAAACGTTGGCAACGATAACTGGCCGAATGAGTAACACTCATTGCCTGAGGGATGAGCTTTTCAGCTCGAAAAAGAGAACGCCGTGGAGGCGCTGATATGAAGAGAGTGCCTTAATCGCAGGTAGCGACGCTCGTTGACAAAGGCTAAACAGGCTTGGGTTTGACCGCTTTTTTCAGCGCTACCTTGCAGGTCATGGTGGCTTTGGGTGTTGCCTATAGCAACGTTAAAGCGTTTATATACTAGCCGTTATTTTTATTGCCAACAAGACGATTTTTAGTTATTCATAATATTTATAATTTACATTTGAAAGGATGCATTATGACAGATAACACAACCGAAGAACTAAAAGAAATTCTCCAGAAAATTAGTAAGAAAGTCATTAAACTAATTCCTTACCTGACAATTTTGTCAGGTTTAATGGTATGGAGTTATTTAAATAACATCGGCAGACTAGATTTACTGATAGATTCCTTTTCCATTAATATAGGATTAGTATCTTTATTAATATCCGCCGTAGTATTATCTCTCGCAATAGCTATAACACTTATCCTCCCCAGCTCGATACTCATTTTTCACTCCTCGATGTTTCCAAATATAATCAACAAACCAATCTCTATACCATGGTTAGGTTGGGGATTTTCTACTTTATTCTTGGCATTGACATTTCTTCCACACATTCCATCTATAACAAAAATAATATCACCACCTTCAGCATCATTAATCTTTATCATAATAGCAGTAATATCATTTATCATTTTCTTGGTTATTTCATGGTACAGTGGTGATTTCAAAAACAACGATTTATTTAAAATAGCTAAAAATGTCGGCAAAGCACTAATAGAAACATTTACTACAGTATTCGCCACATTATCAATTGCCATCCCCATTACATTTTTATTAAAAGACAGCACTGGGGAAAAAACTACATCACTACTCATAGCACTGGCTTTCATGATCGCATTTGCTCTATCATCTTTTCTTCCCGCAATAGTTTATTATCGCAATATAAAAAACACATCATCAAACAATGAAAGCAAAAGCATCATTCCATTAGCAAAAAACTTATCTATAGCAGTCATTATAACGATAACTATCACGTCCCTTCTGTTCCCCAATGTAACGACTACCTTAATGAATAGCTCTCTTTACTCTATCGGAGTCATTGATAATAAAAATCATTATTTTCTAATAGATGGAGAAAAATACAAGCCAGATATGTTCCCACAGAATACATGGAAGACGTCGACAACCGATAAAATCGGACCAGACTTCTTTATCTACGGGATAAGAATGTTCTCCGCCGGGAATAAAAATTTGATTTGTCCAGATAGCGTTGGTTCCTTCAAAAGGGAAATTAATGGAACAAACTATGATTTAATCACTTCCTCTGATAATGAAGATAACGCAAAAAAACTAAAAGATATGACCAAGATCTGTGTCGTTTTAGACAGCAACAATGCACAACAATGGGATACTTTTTTCGAAAATAACGTTCAAAAAAAGGATAAGAATTGTCTGCCTGTAGCCAGAATTATTATTCTGGCTTTACTTTTTTCGGCTACGATTCAGTTTTAAAACCCTGATAAAGAGCCAACACCGCTTCAGCAAACTTATCATCAACGGTATAAAAATAGCATTCCGGCACATCCAGCACTTTTGCAAAACAGCAAACCAGTTCAAACGAAGGCTTGTGCGTTCCGCTTTCATAGTGGGATAAACGTGAATATGCCGTAGCCTCTTCAATCCCAGCCATTACACCTAACTTTTCCTGAGTTAGCCCTGCGCGTAATCTGGCATCCTTCAAACGTTTAGGAATCATATTGTTACCATCAATCAATATATTGACAGTATCTTTAGCATTCCTTAAGATTAATTATCTTTAGAATTACTAAAGATGGATTCGCATACTGGAGATAAAACCATGGAAAACAACGACTGGCATCCGGCAGACATCATCGCCGGGCTAAGAAAGAAGGGAACATCGCTTGCCGCAGTTTCACGCAGCGCGGGCCTGTCGAGCTCCACACTGGCAAACGCGCTGCTCCGCCCCTGGCCGAAAGGCGAGAAGCTGATTGCCGATGCGCTGGGCATCTCACCGGAAATAATCTGGCCCAGCCGCTATTTTGACAGTGAAGGTAAATTACTCACGCGCCAGATAAGGAGTGGACAAACCAACAAATAGCGTAAGAATTATTAGCTCATAGCACAGTACACCGCCCTCCTCTGCATCTCCCCTGTTCATTAACATACAGCAGTTGAACGAAACCACACCGCAGAATAAGATGTCAGCTGGTTTATAAACGAACAGCATGGATGGCTCGAGTGAAAGGAACGGTGAAGTGGTTTAGTCAGGAAAAGGGATACGGCTTTATTACCGCAGAAGGTAATCAGGATTATTTCTTTGGCGTCAGAGATGTTATCGGCGCTGTTCTGCCCGCCACCGGCTCTCAGGTCACATTTACCCCGGCCACCGGACCCAAAGGACCAAAAGCGATTGAAGTCACCATTCTTTCGCAGCCTGAGCACGCCACTCAGGATAACAAAATCAAGTGCCCCCACTGCGCCCGCCAAATAATTCCCCGCCTGGTCACCTACAAAGGCGAATCAGAGAAGTCCTTATGCCCTTTCTGTGGCGGCACCGTAAAAGATTTTACAGGCACATCAATACTGGATGATCTCGGCGATATATTCTGGGGAATGATAAGAAACATTGCCGTTGCCATTATCGACACCGCCACGGCCATTGTTATTGAGATCAAAAAAAGTAAGAAAAAATAGTCTTAAACCGTTCGCTTTCACCACTAATGGCAACTGGTCGCACCGCTTGTGGTCAAAGAGGTAAAAGCACTTCCACCATCAAAGCGGCGTGACCTTTACCAGAATCTTTTGTAGCAGCGGAGCCGGTTCAATCCCCAGCAGCCCCGCAATATAGGCAAACTCAATCACATCTAACCTTCTTTCACCACTTTCAACCTTGGCAACAAAAGATTGTGGGCGTTTCAATGCCTGAGCCAGTCTTTCCTGAGTAATGCCTTTCTTTATTCTTATCTCGCGAAGATTCTTTATAACAAGTTGATATTCAGATGAATATATTGATGACATGGCAGCTATTCCGCGTTATATCCCAAAATCGAATATCCGCCATTTACATAATTATCCCAAAACAGGATAACCGGTAGCTCGATAACGTTACGGAACGAAGAACATGGACTTACAAGACTGGCATCCGGCGGACATCATCGCCGGGCTCAAAAAGAAAGGAACATCGCTTGCCGCCGTTTCACGCAGCGCAGGCCTGTCGAGCTCCACGCTGGCTAACGCGCTGCTCCGCCCGTGGCCGAAAGGCGAGAAGCTTATTGCCGATGCGCTGGGCATTTCACCAGAAATAATCTGGCCCAGCCGTTATTTTGATGAAGCCGGAAATCCCGTTCATCGCCACACGCGTTCAAAACTCTGACCGTCCTTACACCGTTACCCACAACCCCCACAATCGCTATCGCCGTTCTGACGAACGTCGACCGCTCCCGCTCACCGGCCCCTTTGGTGGTGGCCGGTTCGCTGGCTTAGGCTCATGTGGATTTGTGGATAACGGACGGCCTGTGAATGTGGCGACTTGTTGAACAATAGCACCCCGTGCGTTAGCATCGGAGCAATATCACGGCCATAAAACAGGGAAGGGTTTGATGAGCGAAGAAAAGTTTAACCCGCAGGATATTGAAGAGATTCTTTCTCGCCCGCCGTCTTCCGACAGCCACAAAGTCAAGAAAGGCAATATTCCCGAAATCGCCAAAAGCATCGGCATTGGGGCCATAGAAATCGCCAAAGCGCTTCCGATTCTTGCGTTCGGCGCACTGTCTATTTCCACTAAGCACACCCCGATAACAAAAGCAGGCTATCGGGATGGCCCGGAAGGATATGGCTATTATGATGAAACAGGTCTGAGGAATCGTACTTTTGACCCCGGCCAATCAGACGATAAATAACCAGAAGCACCCTGAATAATGAACGGGTAGTTCTGGCCGACGGTTATTTCATCATCGATTTTCCCTTTGTCATCGCAGCTCCGGCCACGTCTGACGCAACCTCTCCCCCTTTCTCTCCTGCTGATTGCGCCTTACCTGCGCCTTTTTGCAGCGACCCCGCCACTTCACCACCGACCTTAATTCCCGCCCAACTCAACGCCCCAATCCAGAACGCCGGAAACACCAGATACATCGTCCCCATCACCAGGTTCATCACCCAGCCGTCCGTCGTTGAACCGGCAAAGTCAGCAAAAGGCACCGGGTTCCCGCCGTCGACGTTATCCAGCCCGCTGTAGACAATGTCGATCAGTCGGTCATCCAGCCAGCCCGCAAGCTCCCACCAGAACGTGAGGAACATCAGGGCAAACATGGCGAACGAGACCGTCACCACAGCCTTGGGTGAATAGACGCTGAACATCAGTACCAGAGGAATGACAATCACCAGCGCCATTTCCAGCAGCGCCTGCACCATCGGCAGGGTATATTTGAGAATATCGAGTCCGGGCAACGCCACCACCTGCCCGGCAGCGACGCCTAGGCTCCCCAGCGCGCTGGATACAAAGCTGAAGGTACCCGCCGACGCGTTATTCCCCATCATATAGGTTTCACCATCGCCGGAAAGCGAGGCATTTTTCGGACTAACCACCCAGCGCAGCGCGATCTCTTCCCATTCGTTGCCGAACTTTTTCTTCAGCGCGCGAGTCGTGATGTCATTGTAGCTGCTCATCACCCGCGTCTTCAGACCGACGGTCGGAGTGTTCCACCACTGCTTACAGGTAGGGTAGCCGCCCCGCCCTACGTCGGGATAACCATCATCCCGATTCGCATCGTAGGGCCACTGCGAACGCGGTTTGGTGGAGGTGTAATAGTCGTAATACCCTGACGTCGAAAGAAAGTAGTCAGAGCCAATCCAGCCGACGGAATTAATGGTCGCATCCGAAAGCTGGGCATTGGTCGACTTCAGCCGGAAGTAGGCTTTTGCATAGCACTGATTAGCGAAGTCCTGCACCTCTTCCAGCAGGATCGGATCCTTTATCTGCGTGTGCTGCACGTCGAAACGTAGCTGACGCAGATTATCACCGCAGGGAATACTGGCGATCGTCGCGTGCGTTACGCCTTTTGACAGGCTGTGGATCATGTACCACCACACCGGCACCATGGCCGTTTTACCGTCAAAGTCATTAATCAGCGTGGCATAGCCTGACTTCTGGGGGAGCGGGATGTTTACGCCACACCGGGCGCTGCGCTCCTTGTTGAACTTGATGGTGTTGACATCCACGTTAACGACCGGCGTCACGCAAAACATCAGCACAACGAAGGCCACGTAAATAACGTGCTCGATGCGCACCAGCGCCAGCGTGCCCTTATTGCCCTCATCGTCCCCCTCTTCGCGGGTTCGTAACCAGGTCGCCAACACTTTACCGGCAATGGGCAGCGCAAACAGGCCGGTTGAAAGCAGCGTTTTCCAGATGGCGTTATTCAGGATCCAGCCCAGTAAGATGAGAAAATACTCCAGATAGCTGTCGGCACTCATCGTCAGCTCCCCGCGTAAATATTCAGTTCAACCATGAGCGTCATCCCCGCCATCAACCACTCGATGCGGCGAACGGCGGCAAGGTTGCCGGTTTGCTGAAGCAACCGGCGGCGTACCCGCTGAAACCACAGCCCGGCGATCAGCGCATACAGCGCCAGTCGCCAGACCAGCAGCCAGGGGGCGGCATCATCCAGCCAGACGCGAAACGCCGTCAGGCTTCCGGCATAGCGAACGCCCAGCCAGCCGATCCCTAGCGCCAGAGCGAGCGAACCGACGATGGCCAGTAACACTTTCCCGCTCAGGCGAATGCTGCACCAGAGCATCTTTCTTCGGGAAACCATCATGGCGTCACCTCCGTACCCAGCTGCTGCACAGCTTCATCGGCATCGGGATTTTTCTGGCGGGCGCTGTTCTCCAGGCCGCGCTGCGTCTGTCGCGACAGCGCTGTAACAATGGTGTTGTTGCTGATCTGCTTGCGTAACTCCATCTCGTTCTTCAGTGCCACAATTTCCCGGTCCAGAAACTCCAGCCGGCGATCGGCTTCCGTCAGCGCTTCCTGCTGCTCCGCAACGTGAGGTTCCGACTGCCCGGCGGTTAACATCCGGCGCATACCGAACGCGGTCGCCACCGTGTCCGCCATCGCCAGCTCGCTTGCCAGACGTTGCACCAGAGCGGTGTTGTCCGGGTCATCCTTTAGCGCCTGAACAACGCCACGCGTCACCGTCAGGTCACCGGTTTTCAGCTTCGCCAGATTAGCCGCATTGACCGGCAATGAACCGTTCACCAGCTCGACCAGAACCTCGTAATTCTTCTGGGTTGTCTCATCGAGCATCGGCGTGAAGCCGGTTCCCGGCGTCGTGGTGCCGGGTTCGTTCTCCAGCCCGCCGCTGGCGCACTCATTGCCGGATTTACAGGTGCGAATAGAGCGATCGCCTAGCACGCTGGCGACCGCCTGAGCCGCCTCATCGCCGTTTTTATATTTGCGGCACAGCGCGCCGTTACAGGCGCTTTCACTAATGGATGCGCTGCTGTCCGCCGCCTGCTTATTGAGGATGTTGTACCCGGCCCTGGCAATATCGTGCGTTGGCCGGATCGCGGCCTGCCCTTTACCGCCACGCTTTTTGCCGCCGACCCAGGAGACGCCCTCGGCTCCCGTTGATTTGCTCAGTTGCTGATCGGCCTTCACCGCGTCGCTCGTCCCACTCAGGGCGTTCTGATACTCCTCCCCAACGGCGGCCTGCACCCACGGCCCGGACAGGGTGTGATCCGCCAGCTTCTTCGACATGGCCTGACAGTTCAACTGCGCCTTATCAAAGTAAGCGTTGGCCTGAAGCGTGCCGTTGGTTAACAGCTCGTACAGGCCGGGATTGGCGCGCTGGATAACCATCGCGGGCAGGCTGGCGACCGCGCCGGTCGCACTGCTGATCACGTCCCCCATCATGTCTTTAAAGCCGCTGGTCAGGCCGTTGAGCTGATTTTTTACCGTGGTTTTGACGTCAAAATTTCCACACATCAGGTCGGCATTCCAGCCAACGCCCATGCCAATTTTATTCAGCCGGTTGCCGCTGGGCGGGTTGGACACCACCGTCCCGCCGCCGATGGCGTAATAGAGATCGTCGTTAATACCGCCCTGCACCTGACGACTGGTGTCATTGCCTGAGCTGTTCATGGAAAACGCCGGTAAATCCACCGCGCTGGCTGAAGCGCTGCACAGCACCAGGCTGGCGAGAAACATGCGTTGAAACATCGTCATTCTGAACATGGTCACTCCCTGAGGTTAATAGCCACCAATATCGGTGCTGAAAAGAAACGTCTGGCCGCGCTTTTTGCAGCAGGCAAAGGGCTGCCACAGCGCCCAGGCATAGTTGCCGTCTTCGGCATAGGAAAAGGCGCGATCGGGAAACACGGCGCAGGACATGTACACCTTCGGAGCGAGGCGCTGCCATTTATGGTTGCGGGTGCCGGTGTTTTCCGTCACCGGATCGGGCGGCCAGTAGCCAGCGGAAGCGTTGGCCTTCAGCGTCTGATAAACGTGGATCTGTCCGGGGCGGGTAATGATGTCTGCCGCACGTTGGGCCGTCACGGCAGCGGCCTTATAGTCATCCGTCTGTGTGACAAAGCCGGAACGGGGATAGACGTTACCCCACATGTTCCCGGCGGTGGTTGCACCGATTTCCCGCCGCCCCGGGGTGAGCGCCTCCGGGTAGAAGCTTTCCGGCAAACCGGTGCGCCACATCAGCGCATCCAGATTGCTCAGGAAATATGGTACCCAAGCGGTGGCGGCTCCCTTGCAGGAATAGCTGGAGGTCTGCTGGCCGATAAGGCTGGCGGCAGGATGGCCGATCGCGTCCACGCTGCGGTAGCGCACATTGTCTTTACGCTGGCCGCGCTTTTGCTGATTCTCACCGCCACCGTCAGCCAGCCCACCTAATGCGCTGCGGCTCAGCATCGCGACCTCACGCCACGGGTTATCGCCCGGCTGGCGATAGGCCGACACCACCACCTGCGGGATAAAGTGACGTACTTTTACCGACGTCTTGACGCTGCAACCAAACGGGGTACACAGCAGCCAGTAGCAAACGCCCACCACCCGATAGTCAATGCAGTCCGGGCACGCGGCGCTGGCGACGAGCTGGGGCGTGGTTAGCGAGGCGGATGCTGGTATGGTGCTTCCGGCCATCAGCAGCGCGGCCAGTGGATAAGCAAACCGGCGCTTCATGGCCTGCTCCCTGCGCGCAACTGTGCCGCACGCTGAATATCCGTGGTGCCGTACACCACATCGCGATCGTCAAACACCACGGCGGGCACCTTGCGAATGTCCAGTTGCCAGGCCTTCAGTACGCCCTGCCAGGCATCGACGATCCGCGCCTGCTGACGTGCCCAGTTCGGCGACTGAGGTAACGCCTTTGCCTGCCGCTCCGCTTTGTCGGGCTCAAGCGCCAGATTGCCGAAAATCTGCTGCTGTACCGTATCCGGCGCATCCAGCCAGACCACCGTGACCTGCGGGTCGTTATCTAGCGGAGAGTGATGGCGGTCGGTGTACAAAACCACGTCGGCACAGGCCTGCCCGGCCAGCACCAGCGATGCCATGATGAGGGGTAGTCGTTGCATAACGCACTCCTGTGTGGGGAAAGCGACAGGGTGCGTTGGGGTGGGATAAAAGGCAGTAAAGAACTGTTAATTGGGTTTTGAAGATTTAATTAATCAAGTAAGAGCCGAGGAAAACGGCAGAATTTCAATAACAGTACTCCATTTAAAGTGTAATGATAATTTCGCCTTCCTATATCAAGGATCCAAAGCATTACTCAGCAAGATAGCGCTTCAGGCCATGTCATCAAAACAGATATATCGTTTTGATCTATTTTACTTTAACCATAACAACATTAAATTAGAGGGAATAATATTATGATTACTTTTAGGTGAGATTGGATGTGAGCTGGGTGGTCGTATATCAACGACCGAATCGCAAATCGAACGCAAGGAAGGAAACCATCGATGTATTTGGCACAACTGAGAATTTCGAATTTCAGGAAATTGGAGAAAGCCGAACTTAACTTTCAACCTGGACTGAATGTTCTGGTCGGTCCTAACAACGTTGGCAAGACCGCTGTAATTGATGCATTGCGTGCACTTCTTGCAGGGCATGATGAGCCGTATCCTCGCCTCGACAACGAGGACATACACCGACCTAAAGGAGGTGTTCCCAAAGGCGATATTGAATTCCAATACGTCTTTCGCGATTTAGATCCAGACAATGAAGCAGACTTTCTGGCCGCGTTAAAACCTGACGCAGTTGGAAAACTTGAAGCTCACATCACAATTCGTTACTCAGAAGCCGATAAAACTGGAAGGCTACGAGCTAAGCGCTGGTGCGGCGACCACGAAGAAATAGGGTTAACCACAGACATGATGGAAAACCTTCGAGGTGTCTACCTCCCCCCGATGCGGGATGCCTCCCAAGGTCTCCGCCCAAGTCGCACAAGCCAACTATCTCGACTATTTCAGCTTCTGGCCGACGATGCTGGACGGGATGGTATCAACGATGCACTGAAGAAACTTGACGACGAATTGAAGAAGCACAAACCTATCATTAACACTTATACCGCAATCCAGAACCGACACGGGACTATGCTTGGCCCCCAACTTGCTCAAGCCTTGGATCTCGGCTTAAGTGGCAGTGACTTTCAACGGCTAGCAGCTCGTCTGTCATTAATAGTGGATGCTTTTGAGATTGAGCAAAACGGACTCGGTTTCAACAACTTGATCTTTATGGCAGTAGTACTCAGCGAGCTCGCTAAGAACCCGGAGGCGAGCTATCGCAGCCTGATAGTCGAAGAACCAGAGGCGCATCTGCATCCACAGCTTCAGGCTGTACTATTAGATTATTTAGGAACGATTAAAGCTGTCGAAGGAGAAAAACCCGTCCAATTATTTGTCACCAGCCATTCACCTAATTTTGCCAGTATTGCCGATCTCGACAGCATCGCCTGCTTGGTTGATACGGGGACGTCTGTGAAAACATTCTTTCCACGCACAATTTCCTTTGACAAAGGAAAGCGGGAAAAACTGGAACGTTACCTCGATGTGACCCGAGCCGAACTGTTCTTTGCTCGCAGAGCAATCTTCGTCGAGGGCGCAGCTGAGTTAATGCTGGTCAGCGTACTGGCAGAAAAATGTGGATATAGATTACGTGAACATGGCGTTAGTCTGATCAGTGTCGAAGGATTGAATTTTGATTCCTTTTTACCACTTTTCGGCGAAAACGCGCTAAATATCCCAGTAGCAATTATCACTGATGCAGACCCTGTCGATGAGAGCGATGGTGTCGAAGAACCACAGGCGGCCTATCCAGCGCTCGGTGATGTAGTGAAAGTCTCAGACAATACCGCCAAAATGAAGAAAAGCGAGGATGCCTTTGTCAAAGTCTTTCATGGGGTTAAAACTCTCGAATACGATCTAGCCCTGCATGCAGACAATCGTGCAGCAATGTTAATTGCGCTAAAGGAATTACATCCGAAAATAGGTCAAAACGTCTCGGAAGCAGTAAATGCCGCAGAAGGCGATACAGCCAAGGCTCGAGCCCTTTTCAGCGGAATGTTTGAGCGTTCACAAAACAACGTGCAAAAAGGACGCTTTGGTCAAACACTCGCGCAAGTGATTTCCAGCGGTGTTGCTTGTAGCGTACCTGACTACATCAAAAATGCCATAGCCCATGCCTGCCAAATCAAGGAGATAGAGCTATGACCCAACCATCCGACGAACAATTACAAATTATCAACGCGCCACTTTCGCCATTATCCGTGATTGCATGTGCTGGCAGCGGTAAAACATTCACAGCGGTACGTCGACTGGCACATATGCGCCAACAGTTAGGTGAGCATCGTGGTCGCATTGCTCTACTGTCGTTTTCTAACGTTGCTGTAGATACCTTTCGACAAGAATACAAAAAATTAGTCCAAAACGCGCCCTCAAATGCCGCCCATAATCGAGTTGAAATTGATACAATTGACTCCTTCATTACTGGTAACGTACTGCGTCCCCATGCATATCGAACAATGGGTGCTCAGCAGACTGCATTCCTTGTAATGGGTGGCGAAGCGTTCTTGAATGGTTTCAAATTCCAGACGAATACATACCCACGCGAAATAACAAAAATGCAGGTAGGTATAGACAGAAATGGCATCTATTTCTTCTATTCCGAACACGAAAAAACACAAAAATTGGATACAGCACAAGCGACACGCCTTGTACATCGTCTTGGACAGATCGGAGCTTACACGCATAACCTCGGGCGTTACTGGTGCTATCGTACTTTGGTAGAACAACCAATTATTCTAAGCGCCTTAGTTCGTCGATATCCACATATCTTGATTGATGAGGCGCAGGACATAGGTACAGTCCATCAGGCCATCATTGAGTTACTAATTCGGGCAGGCTGCCAGATCTCATTAATCGGAGACCCAAATCAGGGCATCTACGAGTTCGCGGGCGCTAATGGAGTATTTCTGACTCAATACGGTCAGTGGAAGGGGGTCAGCAGTCTTCAACTCACCAAAAACTTTCGTTCTGTTCCACCGATTCTCGATTTGGCTAATAGTCTTTCCAATCGAGGAGACACTGCTGATAGAAGTACACCCGATACAATACATGGAGCCTTCTTTATTCCGTACCGCAATGCGGAGCGAGAAAGCCTGATTACTGCATTCCAGACTGCGGTATTAGCTGCTGATCTTAAACTCAAACGTTCAGCGGTACTCTGCCGTGCCCGTAGTATGGCTGACACACTCGCTGGCAATGAAGGAGCACCAGGCCAGGGTACAGTTAAAAATCTTGCACAGGCCGCAATATTACGCGATCAAAATCAAGACTACCTTACCGCATTCAAACTAGTGGCCGCCAGTATTGTTGGTCTGCTTGCCAACCCACCACAAGGGCTTGTCTCAAGGATCACTCAACCAGCTCGTTATCCTGATGACCGTGCGCTACGACGACTCATATGGGCATTTACTCGTAACCCATCCTCTGGGCTTCCTGCGGCAACGTTAGCTGGGGATACACAGTGGCATCCACTATTACTGGAAAGGACTAAGGTTCTACTGGCACGTATCGCACAGGACCATGGATTGGTAAGTGCCGACAACTTGGGCAACAAACTTGCTAAAAGGGGTTGTCTAATATACCGCTAATCACTACAGCTGATCTTGCGATGAAAGACGAATCACCCCGTATTCGCATAGATACAGTCCACCAAGCGAAGGGGGAAAGCCTTGATGCAGTCTTGTATTTGACGAATCGGGAACATGTCGGCGCACTATTGGCTGGAGTCGATACCGAAGTTGGACGTATTGGTTATGTAGCTGTAACCCGAGCTCGTAATCTTCTGTGGCTTGGCGTGCCCGCCAATGCATTGAAAGAATTGCGTCCTGCTTTGATTGCTCGAGGTTTTCAGGAAATCGATAGGCTGTCGGTACCAGTACAAAGCAGTTAAGCATTAGCTCTGTAGTCAGAGTAGAGATTAAGCGAAGTGATAGCACTTAAACAGACATGGCTTTAACAAAAATTTGCTTGGTGTACACAATGTTAGTTCTCCGGAGGCACAATGGTCAAAGAAATAGAACAAAATACGCCTGAAGAAAAATGCGAGTTATGTGGTAAATATGCAGTTCTGAAAAATAGCCATCTAATGCCAAAAAGCTTATATAAGGTAATTACTCGTACATTTCATCCTTATGATTCAGCCCCCATATGGGCCAGTAAAAGTCAAAAATCGTCTTACTATTCAAATTCTCAAATTACAAAAAAGCTGCTGTGTGGTGTTTGCGAGGACCGTTTTAATAAATACGGTGAAAAATATGTAGTAGAAAAATGCATGAAGAATCCTCAAACATTCGAATTAAAAAGGGTACTGGATAGCTCCACACCAAGCATTCATGTAAATGGGTTCTCTTATTTCAACCCCAAAGACATATTAAAATTTAACTCCGAAAAATTCATGTATTTTGCTGCCAGTATTGCCTGGAGGGTAACCGCTACAAATTGGGGCAACGATGACATCGCCAATCTAAATAACGCTCTCCCAAAAGAGTTCAAGGAATCCTTGCAGAATTATCTTCTTAAAAATGTAGAATTCCCCTCAAATATCTATATTACGGTATGCGTAGATAACGATGTAGAACCGGTGCCAATAATGTCTCTGCCTTCAGGTGATATTGAAAAGAATATGTGTATGTCATTCTTCATCCCAGGAATTAAATTCAATATATTTTTCGGAGCAGAAGCCGATCAAGAGCTCTCATCCAGCCTAAATAAATTGGGGATTAATTTAATCTATATGTATCGTTCATTCCGTAGATCCAATGAATATCAACAGATGAAGAACCTTCTGGGTTCTGAACTATCACCGAAGGGAAAACTGGCAAAACAACCAAATAGGTCATAAGTGTATTCAACAATGCCATTAATTTACGTTAAACTTGCTCTTTTCGCCCTTTATCATTAGGGCTGGTAAAAACTTACCAGTGCAAAGCTTATAACCTTTTTAAAGATTAAAAATGGAGATGAAAGCTATGTCTAATAAAATAGATTCACACAGAAAACATCCTGATGTCACTTTGGAACAACATGTAAAAAACAAACGAATACAGCTTGGGAGTGAGATTTCAGGAAAATATAAAATATATCTCGACCTTCGATTCTGGATTTTTTCAGAGATGTTGAACTTGGTATAAATCATGATGAAAATTTCATACAACTTCTTAATCAGATTAAAAGTCTAGTTGATAACGGTACGGCTATTTGCCCTATATCCGAGACTGTTTTTATTGAGCTTATGAAACAGAGTGATGAAAAAACAAGACTTGCTACTGCAAAGTTAATTGATCGCCTAAGTTTTGGTATCACACTCATTGTGAGTCCCGAAAGGATAATGCAAGAATTAGCTAATGCTTTTTATTCAATGGCAGGCGTTAAAAATCTTATATCAATAGATAACTTGGTATGGACAAAGCTTAGCCATGTATTTGGTGAAACACATCCATATCAAACCGCCTTTGAACCGGCTGAGCAATTGGCTATTCAAAAATCTTTTTTCGATTATATGTGGGATATTACACTCACTAAAATAATGGGTTATTTAAATTTCGAGAGTTGGGAGCAATTCAACGGGCAGGCACTGGCAGACCAACTTAATTCAGGTAATAAAGAACATGCAG
Source organism: Klebsiella sp. HMSC16A12 (assembly GCF_001808265.1). Lineage (NCBI taxonomy): Bacteria > Pseudomonadati > Pseudomonadota > Gammaproteobacteria > Enterobacterales > Enterobacteriaceae > Klebsiella > Klebsiella sp. HMSC16A12. The sequence goes on along the minus strand of NZ_KV792651.1, from coordinate 103,578 downwards.
ATGAAATCCGAAGCTACCAACAGGCATATCGTGTTGAGTTTGAAGGTGGATTAAGCCTGTTTAATGAACAATTGCTACAATTATTTAAAGAGGTTAGTAATGCAGGATATGATCTATTTAACGCTAATAAAGAAAAGCTATCTGACCAACAACGATTTAAAGAATTTTCAAAGCTAATACGAACATTGCATATAAAAGCTTGCTGTTATTCAGCAGTAAGGTGGGACCAAAAACGCCAACTTACAGGTAATGATCTTCTGGATTTCCATCATGCTGAAGCAGCGCTAGGATATTGCAATTTATTTTTGACTGAAAAACCGTTAAAAACTTTAGTTAGTCAGAATCATTTAGGGTTAATGGATGATTTTCCATGTACTGTTGAATCATCGGCCATTGGAGGGCTCAAGGTTCTAACCTCCATAAAAGACTAAAAAAAGCGACTGTCGTTAAGATCTCTTATTAAGCGCCAAAGTCACTCCGAGCATGGCGCTAAAATACCTCTAGCTGATGTTATAAAGCGTGCTGGTACCCCATTAAATCCACCATTACACGGGCTACAGCTGCTCTTTCCAAGATTCAATACATAAAAATAAGCTGTAGAAAACGGAAGATGTTACTGAAAAGCTTTGCTAGTTTTGTCATACGGAATTTGAAATTTTGTCCATAAAGCTAGCTCACCACTCATATAACTTCTTGTAAAATAAATCAAACCGGCGTAGTGTTGTACATGAAAATTTACACTAGTGGGTAATATGCCCATATCAAATAAGCGTGATATCACAAGTAAAACACTGCAAAATTGAAGGTACGTACTATGGAAAAAATAGAATTAGATTTCAGTGCCATCACCCTAGATAACGCGACTCTCAAGGCTGAGGGATATAAATTTTATGAAGGCTTGCTGGCACAGATGAGACAATTCAAAGAAAGTCCAGTAAAAGTCATTCAGACAGACATAGTGCACAATGAAGCTATAAAACACATTGGGCAAGAAATATCAAAAACACGTACATCAATTGAGCAAGCACTAAGATCAGCAGATAAGCAATTAAAAATAAAAGCCGCTGACATTAATAGTGCAAGGGGACTATTGTCTGTAGAAGGCAGTGAAGAAGAGATCGCAGATTCACGACTAAATAAATATTATGATTTCATTGGAGCTGAAAAAATAGACTCCGATAAATATGCCGACTTATCTGCTCTAATGAGAATGTATTTTTCTACTGAGGCACCATTTGAAACAGGAAGAGATAAGAAAAATGAATTTCCAGACGCTATTGCCTTACTATCTATTGAAGGATGGGCAGAAGAAAATAATGTAAATGTTATCGCTGTTAGCCTAGATAAAGGCTGGAGAGATTTCGCTGAAAATTCAACAAAAATCACATTAGTCTCAACATTAGCAGAGGCATTAGAAAAATTCCAACCACACACTAAAGTGGCAGAAATTATTGCTCATATCAGAGAAGATTCTTTACTTGATAGTGAAAATCATATACTACAAGAAATTGAACAAGCAATTACCGATAGTCTTGACGACTGCGACATATGGATTGACGCCGACTCACATATGTATTTTGAATGGGAAGATGTTTCTGCAACATATATTTCACACGAGTTGGACACAGACAATAACGGACTAGTTAAAATACGAGTAGTAAGAATCGATGACGGGGTAATAGTCTTAAAGGTCGGTGCTATTGTCGAAGTGGAAGTTGAAGCCAGCTTCGATTTCTCAATGACAGACCCAATAGATAAAGATTATGTTAATATGGGCGGAAATGTTTGCACGACAACTGAGACATATCATACAGATATACTATTAACTCTTGCCGGTAATTTCTCCCAAGACTTCGATGATATAGAAATTGCTGAAATTGAAGTACTTGAAAATATCAGCAGTGCAAATTTTGGTGAGATTGAACCTGATTGGCGGAGCGACTACGAAGATTAAAATCTATAACAGAGTATTTTCACAGAACTCTGACATTGGTCAACGATTAAAAGTACGGCTAGACATAAAAATTTCTAGCCGACTATAAGGAACAGGGAAAATATTCTGCGATCGATGACGGTCAGCAAGGGCTTTTCACTAAAGGAAGCTCGCGAAAAGAAAAGGGAGTAGCTCATACTTAAATTGCAAATTTGAACTATTACGAATGTAATTAAATTTTGCATATGATTGCCATCAAGTCACGACCAAACACCTGCATTATCCAGCTTGCACTCTACAACTTTTCATCACACCGAAGCACGGCTCTTTTTGGTAATTCATCCAAAAATTTAGGTAACGTTTTATTAAATCCAGTTTTTTCAAAACCAAAAAGAGAAAAATAATAAATTGCTCTCAGTAGAGTCTCAGCGCAAAAACTGATAATGCAAAAATCAAACCTTTCATCAACAGATGATCCATGAACGATTTTTGAACGAGCATCATAAAGCTGTTTAGCTTTATTTCTAATCTCATCATCAAGACCAACATGGGTAATATTCAAATAAGTTACTCTTCTTTTAAATGTTTCCGTAGTATCATCATCATGAAAATTAACTAATGCCTCCATCGAACTTACTAGTTTTTGTACTTGCTGATAGAAGCTAGACTCAGTAACGGCGTCCCCATACCATAATAGAGAACGTTCCAGACGCTCTACAACTCGCTGACTGGAGAAATTTGGAAGTAAAAGTAACTCCACTATCTTAAATGCTATGTCAATAAGGCTTGAGTCAACATTTCTGCTTTGGTGAAAAACGAGCCAAAACTCCTTGGAGTCAAATTGAAAAAATGGAAAATTATAATTCATTGTATTGCTTATATTATTTTCATCTTTTCCATGTCGATAAAAATCAAATGGATGGGTAATTCTATCTTTAGACGTGAGTAGAGGAATTGCCCTAGGTGATAAACGCGTAGCTAAGAGTTTTAAGATATTATAAGTAGCGTCCCTTGCTTTTTCGGCTTGTTGTAAAGCTAACTGCTTGCTACATCGTGTTTTCACATGGACTTCAAGATAATAATTGTAGTCAAATGTTCTGGTATCTTTATATAAAGCCAATTCTTCTTCAGCCAAGTCCATTGTATCTACAGGCAACAAGAGAATACTATCGCTCAGTTTTAGCTCACCGTTTAAATTAAACATAGTCACTGGGAATTGATATACTGAAGATGAAAATTCCTTTTTGAAAATCCGAATCCTATCAGTAGCTATTTTTTTTAGAACATCAAACTCGATATTGCAATGCTCTCCATTTTTCACAACGCAATCAATAAAACTATCCAGTTCAACATTGACGTATTCATAGACTATAGCTTCTATTACAGGATGCAACTCATAAGGCAAACAGTTCAGATTACTGCTTCTGCGAATAAGTATTGCCAATTCTCTCATGATACTCAACGAACAAGATGTATGATGCAACTGATAAATACAAGGTTCTTGCCTTTTATATTTTCCAGACATTTCCTCCTGCATGTTATGTGGTGCATTAATAGTTATCGCTATTAGGTTGTCCTTTTCCATCTCCTGGAAATAAGCTTTATGATCGTCTACCCATAGCTTGTATGCTCGAGCCAGCTCCATAAACAGTTTTACAAACTGTTTTTCCCCATCCAGTGATAGTTGCATTGATTCGTTCCCTCGCTCGCTCGACCATAAGAACAACTATTTCATAATCCAACTAGAATAGAAAACTGTAATTTATGTTAACCCTTCCCCCTACAATCGTTCCCTGAACAGCTCACAGAACTGATGCAAGGCGGTATGAGTTCGCCCAACCGACCCCCAGGTACCCTGCATTCCCTACATCCAGTGCACGCTTTCTCAGCCTCATCCCCCTAACGAACTATCCCCCGCAATTCGTCCAACTGCCGGGCAACCCGCTTCGCGGCCCCCAACTCGCTGATGCTGTATTCATTCATCAACGCCCTGCGCTGCGCCTTCTCCTCTTTCTCCGTCATCCCCAGCGCCAAGTACAGGCTGGGCGGCACGGCGCGAAACAACGCCTCAATCCGGCTGGCGAGCACCACGCCCTCGGTATAGCAGTGCTTCGCTTTGTTGGCCGACAGCAGCATAGCCTTCGGCTCCTCCGTCAGCTTTTTAAAGCGCGCTATCTGCTCCACCTCTTCCGGCGGCATCACCAGGCACAGCCACCATTCGATCATGTTGAGCATCTTTTTCGCCGCATTGGGGTAGTCATCGAGGTTCTGCGTCGCCAGCCAGAGCCATGCTCCCAGCTTTCGCCACATCTTGACCACCTTCACCACGTAGGGTGCCAGCAACGGGTTAGTGGTGATCATATGGGCCTCATCGGTGGCGAACACGATTTCCCGGTCGTCGAACTGATCGCGTTCCGCCAGATTATTGATGGTATTTACCAGCGATATATAGGCCACCGCCAGCGGCGCTTCGTAGCCTTCACGCGCCAGCGTGCCGAGGTCAATCAGCGTCACGTCCGCTTCCGGCCAGTTCTCGCCCGGGCGATTAAACAGCTCGCCCAGAAAGCCCTGCATAAACACGCCGAGCGACTCCCCCATATTCTGGGCGCGTACCTGACGTTCAGCAGGGCGGGCAGGGTCGCGGGCAAACTGATAAAACGCCGCCTGAAGGTCGCCGGTGATCATCTGCCTGCCTTCGTCCCAGGCCTGTTGCGCCGCCACCAGAATGGCCTCGCGCATCATGCCGCGATCGGCGCGTTCCAGCCTAGCCTCTTCCTTCTCCTCCCCGCCGGTGATCATCAGGCGGGCGGCGATCTCCAGCTCCCCCAGAATATCGCGCTCTTCGTCACCGTCCTCTTCACCGTCAACGTCGTCAATATCAATGCCGTCGCTAAGCTCGCTTTCGCTGACGGCGGCCACCGGCTGCTCAATCAGCTTATGTGCATCGGCAAACGGGGCCAGAGAAATCCCGCAGCCCGGCTTGATGCTGATTTTGTTCACCGTCAGCCCCAGCTCGCCGCAGTAGTCGGCAAACAGGCCGAAGCTGTTCCCGGCTTCAGCGATAAACAACCGGGGCCGGTGGATCGCCATCAGCTGGGAAAACAGGCTGTTGAGCGTGGCCGACTTGCCGGAGCCCGTCGGCCCGAAAATCGCCATATGGGCGTTCTTGGTACGGTCATTGCTGTTCAGCGGATCGAACGTGAGCGGCGCGCCGCCGCGATTAAAGAAGGTGAATCCCGGGTTGCCGGTGCCGATATCCCGCCCGAACAGCGGCGACAGGTTCGCCAGATGCTGGACAAAGGTCAGGCGGGTATACCAATGGTGCTTATCCCGGGCCGGGTTAAAGCACATCGGCATGGCGCGCAGGTACCCATTCAGCGGCGCAACCTCGTATTCGCCCCGGGTGGGCTGTAAACCGGCGTTCAGCAATACTGCGTTCAGCTCGCGCTGGCGCGACTGGAGCTGCGGCAGATCCGGAGCCGTTAGCAAAAACGTCATGCTGCCGTGATAGAGCTTGTGCCGCTCGCCCAGAAACGACTTGGCAATGGCCGCATCTTCCCGCACCCGGGACGATTCCACGTTTTCGCCAATCGCGTTTTTTGCCAGATGGGTAAAACGCTCTTCCAGCACGTCCTGTGCCTGCACCACAATGGTCATGCACATCACGGTGCCTTCCGGCATGAGGTCCATCAGGGCATTGATGTTGTCACCCTTGCGGGTCTCCCCGGTCAGATGCCCCACCGCAGGGGGGCGACGCAGGCGATCGATAGTTACCGCCCGGTGAGGCTGTTCGTCAAACCACCAGACGCCGTTTTCCGCATCCGAGCGCGGCGGCGTAAACCATAAGGATTCGCTGAAGTCGGTCATCAGCGGCAGTGCGTTATGTGGATTGTCGTGATGGCGAGCGGTGCGGTAGAGCACCTCCTTTTCCACCCACTGCGGGTTGGGGTTAAACCAGCGCAGCAGCCAGGCGTGGATCTGTTCTCCATTCTGGCGTTCCGCCACCACGCCCGCGCCGTTCAGGGCGGAAACCAGCCGCTCGCACACCTGATCCAGCGCCGTTTCGGGTGAATACGGGTCGCGCTGGGCGGGGTCTACATAGCGATAGACCACCATGCGGGTACGCCGCTGCTGGCCGCGCCACGGCGCGCCGGTGACGGTCTTATCAATAAACAGCCCTTGCGGTACGGCGATCCCGCGCATGTGGCCTTCAATCTCCCGCAGGTAGTCCTCGGTGAAGGCGCTCCCCTGCGCCCAGGGCTTGATGTAACCGCGCAGCCTGTCCAGATAGGCGGTGACGTCTGTTTCATCCTGACAGAAGAACTGGATCACCCACGGGCAAGTATCCCGCTCGTCAAAGCTGTCCTGAATGGCGTCTTCAATGACGTCGCGGATCTCCTCCAGGCGCTCCGCCGTGCGCCCTTCCGAACCGACCGGCAGCACGTCGAACACCGCGCCCACCGACACGCCGTCATCCAGCAAAATGCTCTGGCTGGACGGCAGATATTCAACCCAGGGCAAGTAGTCAATCAATGACGGTTCACGATGGTAGCGCGCTTGCTCATCCGAGATTTTCAGCTTGCCCGATTTCCTCAACAACGGTTTAAGTACCGCCTTCTCTTCAGCCTGCGGCACAGGTGCCGCCGCCTTTTCACGCGTAAATAGGCTAAACATCACAGCGCTCCCACTCGTTCACCCGGCAGGGCATACTGCACCTGACTGTAGAAAGGAAATACCGTGCTGTAGCCCGGCACTGGCACGTTGCCCACCGTCATATGCGGGAAGACATACATCACCAGATCGGGATTGGGCAGGCGGGGAAACTGCTGCTGGATCTCGCTGTTAGCATCCCGGCTGTAGCTTTCCGCCACTGCTGGCTGCGCGTTCCGCTCGACGTCATTCAGGTCGCGGCGCAGCACGGCGCGCGCTTCTGCGGCCATCTGCGGCGAGCCGCTTTTTTGCTGCCACAGATCCAGCATGGTGGAATCCCCCGGGGGAAGTAATTGCTCTTTTGACGTACTGCATCCGGCCAGCCATAGCGCGGCCAGAAGTAAATATATTCTGGGCATCATTCACCTCGTTCCTTTAATCCAGATGCTGCTGCGGGCCGACGGCCGCATCGTATTTGACCCTGCGGCCCTGCTCTTCATAGTCAATCGGCAGTTGGCGGGTGATATGTACCGCCACGCGCAGGCCGGGTGGCACATAGATAGCGTCAAACGTCTGGCCGTAGCGCTGGCGTACCCAGTTGGTGGTTTCCTGCATCCCGCCGGACACCGCCTTACCCAGCGCATAGGTTCCGGCATCTCCCGTTAACGTCCGGGTTACGTCAGTCCCCTCCGTGGAGGAGGTCATTTCCCCTTCCGCCATTGCTTCCGCCGCTGCCGTCGCGCCGGACAGGGCAAACAGGGTCGGTAAATAGGTGGAGGCATTGGATTTACGCTCACCGGCCAGACACGGAACGCCATGCTCATCCGACAGCCAGCCGATGCTGCCGCCGCTGCGGTTTTTGTTATCGCTGCCGTCGGTCGATTTGGCCGGGCTGGGGACGGTGCGAACCGTGCCGTCGCTGAAAACGAAGGTGATGCTTTGCACATCGCCCCGCACGCAGGAAAGCGTCCAGTCACCGGTCGCCGTTCCTGAGACAATCGCCCCTTCCACGTCAGGCAACTGGATGCCGTTTGCCGTCAGGTTGTCTTTGCCGATCAGCACTTTGAACGGGTAAGGGTCGGTGACTTTACCGTCAATCGGTACTCGCCCCAGCAAGGCCGTCATGGCCTGACTGCCTACCAGCGTTGAGTTTTCCGGCAGCGTATACACCGGCGTCGCCGCCTCCTCGATGCCGCGCTCATTTTTCGCGTTACGCGCCAGTTCGGCCTTCTGGCGGGTGATCTCGTTATCCTCCAGACTGGAGAAACGGCTGGGGAACTGAAGCGCGCCGCCGGTTCCCGATGCGGAAACGTCGGCCAGCGTCATTTTGCCGTCACGGCTCATCTGCATCGCATCCTGCGGCTCAATCCAGACCATGCCCTCGCCGCTGGTCTGTACGGGCGGTTCGTCCCCGGCTCCCAGCCCAAGGCCAACGGGTAAATCGCCGTTCGCCCCGGCAGACGAACCGCCAGCGCCGCCGTTCAGCAGTCTTTCCTTCAGCTCATCGAGGGTTTTGCTCAGCTGGCGCTGCTCTTCTTTTACCCCTTCGGCCTTTTGTTCCGCCTCTTTTTGCGCCTTCGCCACCGCCGCGCTGATGCGGTTGTCGAGGCCACTTTCCCCCTGCGCCAGCCTGGCGTTCTCTTCCGCCAGCGCTTTATTGTCTCGCTCCAGTTCGGCCTGCTTATTCTGAATCGTCCGCATCCGGCCAACCAGCGTGCGCAGCGTGTCCTGAGGCGTATCCCCTTCCACGCCCAATGCCTTCAGTTCTTCCTGCGTCAGATCCGCGACCACGCTATCCCCTGTCTGCGTCGCCGCAGGCTGTGAACGAGAACCGCAGGACTTCACCCCAATGGCAATGGCGATAAACAGACAGACGGGCACCGCCACCTTTAATAGCGTGTTTGACTTCACCTGCATCATCGACCTCCCTTTTTCGTCATCACCGCACTGGGCAAGAAGGCGTTTTCAGGCCGCCCGGTGAAAACCAGATACAGCAGGGTGGTGTCCTCCGGCGTCCCCTGCGCGCCTAACCAACGGTGTTGAAACGTGGCGCTGTAAAAACGCCCCTGTAAGCGGCGAGGGTCGAGCACCACTGGCTTATCGCTCTGGTTCTTCAGCCGGACGGCGACCACGCTGTATCCGCTCGCGGCCCATGCGGCGAGTGTTTTAGTTTCGACAGGTTCCGAGGGCAGCAGAGAGGTGATGACGGCAGGCTTAAGGGAGACAGGAGAAATACCGGGCACAGCCTCCACCGTGCGCAGCGGGGCATACAGATGCTGCGCCGCGTAGCGCGTCAGCAGTACCGGTAAAGGCGCGGAGAGCTTTACTTCGCCTTGACCAGCCGCGCCGTTTTCCCTTTCACCGCTGGCGTCACGCCCTGACACCGCCCCCTTATGGCTGGCGCTCGCCGTCGCGACTTCCCCGGAGTAAACCAGCCTGACCGGCTCCAGCGCGGCTTTTCCGTCCCGGGCGCTGACGTCCAGCAGGATCAGCTCGCCGTTTTCCAGATCCTGCAACTGCAAGCGGGTCACGGGGAATGCCTCCTCCGCCTGAAGGTAGACCGCGCCGCCGCTGCTCTGGATGCGCATCTTGCCGTTCAGGGTTGCGGGGAAGCCCACCCGCACGTTCTTATCAACAAACACAATCCGCTCCTGCCCGACGTTCAGCGGGACAGGCAGCGGAATGCGTTCCCATTTCATGAGCTCCACGGCCTGAACGGCGCAGGGAGCCAGCAGCGCGAGGCTTAATAATAGTCGCTTCATCAAAATATCCCCTTCTTCTCAGGCACATCGACCGGGGCGGCTTCCAGGCGCTGCGGCATCGCAGCAAAGCAGTCCAGCGCCAGACCAAACGGGTTCAGCTCCGGGTTGACGTCCCAGCGCACCACCTTCAGCGGATAACGAACTAACGCGCGCTTGACCGGTTCGTTGTGGTAATACTCATCGGCGGTGAGATCGAGCCGGATAACCCAATGGTCGCGATCGACAATCTCCACTCGATCGCTGCGGTAACCTCGCCCGGGGATTTCATAGATACCGCGCACCCGCTCGCGCAGTTCGCCAGAGAAGTTGCGCTTGCGCGCGTCGTCCTCCAGTAACGTCTGGCATTCCGGAGTCAGGTAAGGGGAGAGAGACTTGATTCTGGCCGGATAATCCTGTTCACCATCCTTCGGCCAACTGTTCAACTGCTGAAATACGTAGAAGCCAAACGCGTATACCGTGCTGGGCGGCACTTCCCACCAGGGGCGGGTGCTGCCGCTGCGCAGGTCCGGCGGCTGATGGATGGTGAGATTGCGCGGCGCGTTCATCCAGCCCAGAGCCAGCACCAGGCACACCAGAATCAACAAAATGCAGGCTCCGCGCAGCGTCCAGATATGCGCATCGCGGGCGTTAAGGGCATTTTTGAAACGGCTCACAGGTTCACCTCCTGCGGTATCACCGCTCTGCTCCGCCGCAGCGACCAGCGGCGCGACATCAGAATAAGCCGGGGATTGCCCAGCCCCCAATGGACGAGCGCCGCTTCAAGGCGACGATAAAGGTAGTTTTCCGGCTTGCCGCGCTTGATCCGCGCCAGCACCTTGCCGCCGAAGGCAATCACCAGCAGCGGCAAAATAAGGGCAATCGTCGGGATCATGACCCAGGAAAAAAACAGGAACGGCAGGGAGATAACGATGCCTGCCAGCGTGCTGAACAATGCGGTCAAACCTAATTCGGGGGTGGTGAACCCCCGGAAAACGACCGGTTCAGCGTTGAGCCTGTCAGGCATAAACTGAATCGTCGCCATCGTGCCCCCTTATCCGGCCACGATGGTGGCGGCTTCGCTGGCAAGCCAGATCACGGCGACAATCAGTACCACGCCCACCGCCACCATGGCGCCAAACTTGCCCCAGGTGGCTTTATTGTCCCGGACTTCGGCAAACGTGGACACGCAGCTCATCGCCACCACGATAAAGGCCACGGCGGCGACCACTAACCCGCCCAGTACCAGACCGTCATTGATATAACCGGCGATCTTTCCATAGAACGAGCCGTCGGTTTTCGACTTCGGGCCTTCGACCGTTGGCAAATCGGCCAGCGCCGGGGACGATATGACTAAAACCAGTGCGGTACAGACCGCCTTCCTGGCGCGTAAAAAAAGTGCGTTCATGTTATTCCTTCTCATTAACTTGCAAATAAAAACAGGCTGACCACCAACAGGACGACGACGCGAATGACAAACGACAGGACGGTCTTTTCCGACACGTTCCCTGCTTCCCAGCCGCGATAGACGGTGACAAAAGCAAACGCGGCCCACAGAAACAGCACGGCGACCAGCGTGCCGATAAACAGCAGATTGAGGAGATTCGGGTCGGCGTTGTTGGTCGAGGCACGAAACGCCTGCTCCTGTTCGTGGGTCATTGCTCCCCCTCGAGCCGGTACTGGCCGCTGATATCCTGCGGCAGTACCGGCTGAACGCGGGAAGGCTCAAGATAGGTTGAGATGCCGCGTTTGATTTTCGCGATATCATCAGTAGCCTGCGGGTAGTCAAAATAAAAGCGGTGTGATGTGTGTTCCTGTACTGCGACAACCTTCGCCCGCTCCAGACTGGCCTGAAGCTGGTCGAGCTGTTTCATGACTAATGCCAGTTCATCCTTTTCACTGCCCTGCGCACAGGGAAGCACGGTGAATAAGGCTCCCGACAGACAAAGCGCCCGGACTTTCGTCATGCGCATATAACCTCCTTTTGTTGAATAAACGTGCGCAAAGGAGATTGGCGAAAAGCGTTACCGGAAGCTGTAAACAATCAAAACCCGGATTTCAAAAATTAATCCGTCACTGAGCGACGCCTGCGGCATCGACGGGGCTCTTTGCCGCCCCGGTCTGGCAAGCCAGTCTCCCCGCAGGCTGCGCGAAGGCGGCAGAAAGAGGCGCAGACGTGCTATTCCGCCGTCTTCGCGCAGCTTGGTTTAATCATTTACGCAAAAACAAAATTAGATGGTCGTAAAAACGTCAGGGTAATAAGATAGATAGAGCTGCTGACATTAATCAGGGATGAAAATAGTGGGGCTTAATCTTCAGGGATATCACGTTACAATCGATCACTCGCATCGCCATTGGCTCATTACAACGCCTGAAGGAAACCCAACCCGTGAACGGGTGGGAAACCTCACTATTTATTCCATGTTCAGAAGGCAAAAAGCGCCCGCCAGCCTTAACCGTGACCGTAAACAACGCAAGCTGGGCGATAATTGTCCCTTGATTTATGCTTTGAAGGGAAAAGAGGGGCTGACAACGGACTTTTCCAGCATAAAGGCATTAAGCCAGAGCTTTAACGCCATACTGGAAGCCATTGCTCAGGCAGAGCCTGATGGTTACGACCTGATCGTTTCTATGCCATCCGCCCACAACATTAGCCACATTGTAGGGAAAAGATTCTCACGCTATTTCAACGCGCCGCATTTTAAAGATCTGCTGCGGAAAATTACGGTTGAAGAGGCTTTTATTCTTCTCGATCGTGCGAATATTGATGTAACTGACGTAAAGTCGCTTCAGTACCAGCTAAGAAGACAAAAAAATGAAGTGGGTTATCAGGGCGCTTTTTCACTAAAAGGTATCCCAACGGAGCACAGGGCCGTTTTCACGCCGATAACGATCAATACCGCTTTAACGATGCATCTCAACGCACACAGAATATTAATTACGGATGATCTGCTGGCGACCGGAACAACACTGGAAACCGCAGCTAGTCTTCTGGGGACGCTCTGCCCGGGCGCATCGGTTCAGGCCGCCTGTCTGTTCAGTTCGATGGGTAGACTGACTCGCGGTACTCTCAAGAAAAGGAAGTTCAGGGGCTGATTGGTTGAATATCACGCGGCATCCGCGTATACTTTACAACAGATGTAAAGAGTGTGCTTGAGCCTCCCCGCTCTCTAAATCCCGATGAGGCCCGCGTAGGCACCCTGGCGGTGGTCAGCTCGTAAAGAGTAAGTAACCCGCCGGTTAGGCAGCGGCTAACCCCTCAACATCATATGATGTTGTTGTAACAGGTAAAGAGTACCGGCGAAGGGGAGAATATCAATTCTCCCCTTTGTTTTTTGGTTAAAACCAAAGAGGCTCAGGCCGAGCCCTGATACATGACGATTCCTGCCTCACCCAGCCGGTCTGGCGAGATTCGAGATCTATTCTTAAGATTCAACATACTGGTTTCTTCAGTATTTAAAAGCACCAGTCGATAGTTCTGTTCGATGAAAGCAATGATTTCCTCATCGGTAGCCCCCTCTTCAACAATATCAATTATCTTTTTTGCAAACGCGCGTTGCGGCATGACGTGTTCAATGCGTAATAAATGTGCATCGCCACGTTGGCGGGCTTCGTATGCTCCGATACTGCATTCTGCGGTCGGCATTTTTTTTAAATTATTGACATGGGTAAGCCCATATTTAACGCGGATACAAAGAACATCAATGATGCGTTCCACTGAATGAATAGCGCCGCCGTTATCAGGGAAGCCAGCGGCATTAGCCTTGTTTCTTGCCTCAATAAAAAGCCTCAATGCGGGCAGCAATGTCTCAGGGGTATACTTGCCAGACATAGGTTATTTCCTCTCAGTGTTCGCGCCATGTGTAGGGTGCAGGTGTCTCATTTATAAATAAGTTATACCGACGTCATTAAACTTAGCGTTAAATAATACAATCACAAATACTTCTTAAACGCCCCGGTCGTCAACGAAATCACCAACCCCAGCAGCAGCGCCGCAGGCAGCAGAAGAATATTGGGATATACCGCAAACGGCATCGACAGGTAGATAACGCAGGGTAAACAGGTCGCCGGTTTAATCCAGCGCTTGGCGTGGTGATAGATAAAGCTGCTCTCATACGCCGCGCCGTAGCGGCGCAAATCGCGCCGAACCAGGCCGTCCACGATGCCGATCGCTGCCACCATCACAAACAGCGGCACAGACAGCACCAAAATTGTGACCCGAATAAGAAAAACCAGCGTCACGTACACCGTCGCCAGCAGATACTCCCGCAGCTTCACCAGCAGCCAGGCCGCGCCGCCGTTTAGCGTCCGGGTAAAGTCGTTGCCTTGATCTGCGTGGGGGGCATTCAACCAGCCCAGAAAACCGCTGTCCACAAACAGCCACTGATACGCCAGCGTCAGCCAACACTCTACCGTCACCACCGGGTCAGACAGCAGCAGGCTGCGGGTGAATTCTTCAGAGAAATACCGGCTTTCCGTCTCCATGACCGCTTTGCTGTGCAGGGCTCCTTATTCAGGCCAGAAGAAGGCAATGCCGACATACTCAACGATCAGGCTGAAAATCAGCGACACGAGTAACATGCCAACTAGCTGCCAGGGCCAGTGCCAGAACACGTTCGATAGCAGCCCCGGCGGACGCCGGGGAACCTCCTGCTGGCGTGGGGCAGTGGTTGAAGCCCCGGGCTGCGCCATCAATGCACCTCCAGCACTTCAAGCTGGCACTGAAGCAATACCGTATGCGCGTCAACGGTGATCCAAATCCCGACGCTATTAGATGAGCACATATCCTCTTCCCGGCAGGCGTCTATTCCCGCGTCATTTAACGCTGCGATAATTTCGGCTGCTCTGGGCGTGGTGCAGACGTGGTGCATTAAAATCTGCTTTGCCGCGTCAGGTAACAGGGCCGGGTGCCCTAGCGCGGAGACCATCACGGCGCAAATCTGGTAACGTTTCATTCTTCCTCTCCTTCTGCCTCTTCAATCATGCGGTCGCCCGGCATCGCGCCGCCTGACCACCACTCATCCCCGGTGCGGTAGTTTTTCTGCATATATCCGGCGATCTGGCTGATGCTCTCCGGCATAAAGGCATCATCGCCTGCTGCTGGAAGCGGCATCCTTAATTTCCAGAGCCGCCCGCCTTCAAGCAGCGCAAACGCCTGCCCTTTTGGCAAATTAATAACGTTGGCGGGCGTTATCAGCGGCGTTCGCACGCTGCTGACCCTGTCCTGAACGTTACTGGTGAAGTCGCTGCCCTGATCGGGATTGGAAATGTCAGTCACGCCGGAAACCAGCGTTTTGGTATACACCTCCACTTCCGGCAGTTGTCGGGTCAGTAGCTCAGCGGTTTCCGTATGGCGGACCCGCAGCATAACCAGACTATTGAAGTTACCCACCACCTGCGCCGCTTTGGCGGAGTTACCGATTTTCGCCTCGATATCCGGCAGCGTTTGGGTGTAGGCCGTGATCTGGATCCCCGCGCCGCCCCCTTTATTAATCAGAGGAATGAACTCGTCCCCCATTAATTCACTGAATTCGTCACAGTGGAGGCTGATCGGTGTGTTGCCGCCGCTCTGCTGCGGCAGGCCGTCATTAATGCCGAACTTATAGATATAGCCCGCCACCGACACCAAATCAGCAAACATGCTGTTACCTACCGCCGCAGCCACTTCAGGATCGGAGAGCGCATCCAGGCCGACGTACACCACGCCCTTTTTGCGGATAACCTGCTGCCAGTCAAAGATCGGGCGTGGGTCGTTCAGGTCACTGTAGTTCGGAGAGATGAGCTGCGCCGTCTTCCCGGAGGTCAGCTTTTCCAGCAGCGGCAGCAGCGAAGCCACAATTTTGTCGTAGTACTTCTGGTCATAGCGCACCGAGGAACGCAGCCCGTCCAGAACCGGGTCATACACCCGCTTTCCGGCGTCGCTACCCAGCACATGTTCAATCGCCACCACACGCAGGGAGCGCCCTTCCATATGACGGGGAACATCACGCTCCGTCAGCGTCGCCGTCAGGTTTTCTATCGTCAACCACAGGTCGGGATGGTGCTGGCTCAGCCAGCTTTCGCAATAGTGTTCAAACAGATCGCCGGGGTTGTTAACGTAGCGCTGGATCAGCGCGAAGTCCGGACGTTGTCCCAGCGCGACCAGCGCCCGTGCGATGATATTGACAAAGCGCCAGGCAAATTCTTTAAACGCGGCGGAGTTCCCCGCATCGCTGAGCTGCCCGGCGACCCGACTCGCTACTTCCGAAACTCTGCCGAACCTTCCCACAGCATTGTAGCGCGCAGAGATATCCGGCCAGCCCAGATGAAAGACGTGAAACTCATCGCCGCGCCCGGCGCGCTGGCACTCCGCGTACATCCTTTTCAGCAGGTCGGCATCCCCTTTGGGGTCGAACACAATCACCACGTCTCCCCGGCGAATATCCTGAGTAATCAGTAACTCAGCCAGGCGCGTCTTCCCTACCCGGGTGGTGCCCAACACCAGTAAATGCCCGACCCGCTCGCGCAGGTCCATCAGCACATTGGTTTCATCCAGCTCAATGCCGTGCAGCGCCGGTAAACCGCCCACAGGCGGCAGAGGCCTTACCGGATTAAACGCGCTCTCGCTTGCCAGTAACCGGCACAGGGTCGGAAAACGATATTCCTGACGTTGTTCAACCCGCCGCGCCGCCTGATAAACCCAGGAAGGGTTTACGTATCTGGCGACCTCCGGGCGTAACGTATCCAGCAGGCGCTGCGTGTGCCGCTGCTCCCATAAAAAGCCTTTTCCCAGGAACAGCTTCATCTGGCTCACTGGCACCTGACGGCTGGTCATCACGTAGCGGGGTAAGCGCCGGATATTACGGCGATAGCGAAGTACCCGCAGCCCTTCGCGGGTGCGCTTAATCGCGAATATCCCCAGCGCTCCGGCCATCACGTAGCTAACGCTGGGCGCTAAAGCAATCGCCCACGGCGCGGTAACGCAAACATAGCTGGCGCAGGCGGATACCACGGCGGTATTCAGTTCAACCGCCGGTCGCAGCAGGGCTTCAATCACATAGCGATCGCTCACCTGGTTGCCTCCCGGATTGGAAGGCGTGTCATTAGCTTCATTGTTCAATTCCCTTTTCGCTGATGAATACCGGGTAGTGTTGCAACCCCAGCCGCTTCGCCAGATCGCTGCCGGATACCGGCAGCAGCTCGATATCACCGGCCAGCGTTTGCAGCTCGCCAAACGCCGCTTCGTCCTCGATATTGACCACTAGCCCAACGGCCCGCAGCTGCCGCAGCGATTCCTTTCGTTCATCCAGCCAACGGCGGGACAGCGGATCGTTACCCAACAAAAATATCGGCTGCATCCCTGGTAAACCGAGGCGGCGGGCCTCTACGCTGCCGGGCGTTAATTCAGGCGTGGATATTGGCAATACCGATGCCAGTGACGCGGGTGCAGCGGGCAATACAGCCGCCTCCGGCGGGTTTGGTGATTCAAATTCATTGGGCTGATTATTAATGCCGTCAAAATAAGGTGCGGCAGGTTCCCCGCCCAAATCGGCAATAACGTTCAGCCCGGCGTGCGCATTGCCAAACAGGCAACAGAGTCCCAAAAGGTAAATGCTCTTCATGGTGTTTTTCTCTTCGGCTCTACCCAGCTCACCGCCGTGGGCTTTACCGGGTTCAGAGTATTCAGATGGCGTTGAACAACCGCTTTATAGACGCGGGCCGGCTTGCCGCCCGCAGGATGATGGTAACAACCGGCGGCCTGCATCCAGCTTCCCGGTTGGGCGTCGTAGCATTCGCGTAGGATCCGCGCCGCGACGCGCAGATTGGTGTAGGGGTCAAAGGCGTGCCAATACGATGAAAACCGGCTGCCGTTCCAGCCCAGATTAACCTGAGCGACACCCACATCGATTCGCTTCAGGGGATAGCGCCGGATAAACCCCAGCAACGCCTGATAGGCCTCATCACGGCTGGCATAACGATACCCGATTCCGGCAACGTTGATGGTCCACGGCCACGGACGAACGCCATGGGCCAGCTTTTTGGCCGATTCGGTCAGCGCCAGCGAGTACAGCGCTTCGGCAGGTACGTTTTCCTGTTCCGCAATCTGACGGTAGCCGGATGGAATCGACTGTGCGCAGGCCAACGGGGGAAACAATAGCAGGAACATCAGAACGCGACGGGCAACCATCCGTTTTCCCCCTGTTCCAGCACCACGGGCATTTGGCCTTTGCCTAACTTCAGCCAGCGACCAGCGTCATGGTTGAGCGTAATCGCCCGCGTTTTTACGCGTTCAGCGGGAATATGCCGCCTGCTCGCCCACTCACGTACCTTCGCGTCCTGGCCTTCGCTACCGACCAGATAAATATCAAACGGCTTCTGGCTGGCGAGCAGCTTCGTCAGCGTTTTATCACAGGGCGGGCAGTCCGCTTTGCCAAACAGCGCCAGACGGCCATGACTCCGGGGCTGAGCTGGCGCGCTGCCCATACCTGCGCCAATCGGCAGAATATGGGGGTAAAGCCGTTTCCACGCCGCGTCGACCTCCCGCTGAAACGCCAGCTCGGCCTCCACGCGCTTAAAGTCCTGCTGGACGGACAGTTCGGCAAAGCGGCGGCGCTCTTCCGCCGTTCTGGCTTCAATGCCCAGCGCCGTAATCGGGTCCAGATCGGGAGAGAATACGCCGCGCCGTCCATTCATTAACGCCTGATAGCGTTGCCACTCCTCGTCGGTCAGTCCCCATGTCTGAGCGCTTTTACGGGTGTTCGCCTGCTCAAGCTTTCCGGCCACAGTATCTACCGACTGGCTATGCGCCCAGGCTTGAGCGTCGGTTTCCGCTGCGCTGGCAGGGAGAGAAGAGGCGATTAACAGCAGAGGGAAAAAGTATCGTTTCACGATCGCTCCTTAATGAACGCTGAGCGTCAGCGTGCGCCCCGCCGTGCGAAAGGTGGCCTGACGGGAGTCGATGGTCAGCAACATCCAGCCGCTAAACGACTCGCCGGGGGTTAGTAAGCGAACCTGTTCCAGACTGCTGGCCTGTCGGGGAGTAACGGAAACAAAGCGCGCCCCGCCTCGATACTCAACGCCATTCAAAACAAACGGTGCGGATGCGGATGAAATCACTTTGGCAGCCGTCTTCTTAACCGGCTTTTTCAGGGGATTTGCTACCGCTGACGATGATGATGGAGCAAGCGCACTCTTACGCCCGGCGAGAAGATCGGCCATCTGTTGCTTCAGTTCCAGCCACTGGCCGGACAGCGCCCCGTCGCGCTGCTCCAGCACCTCAACGCGCTGCGTTACCGACGTCATTTGCTGCTGTAATTGGGCGTGCTGCTGGTTCACTTCCTGCCGATTTTCCGCGAGCGCTTGCGTTAACTGTTCCTGAGTCACCGCGCTAACCAACGGCTTCGGCGGTTCTGTCTGCTGTTGACGCGTTTCTACCCCAGCAATGCGTTGTTCAAACTGGGCCTGTTGCTGCGCTAACGTCTGCCACTGCTGCTCCAACGCAGCGGAGGACTGCATCAGGCGCAGCTGCTGCGTCCACAAAAAGGCAGACGACGCACCGAGTACGATCACCATCGCCAGACATCCCGCTTTGCGCAGAGGAAACGGCTTACCCGCCCTTTTGGGTTCTTTTTCTTCCATTATGATGCGTTCCCTTTCAACGTTGGTTTGGTGAGGAAACGAGAGGGCGATGTTTCAGCCTTTGGCAGCTGGTACCCGTCCCTCAGGCTATGGCAGACAATACGCTGTACGTCGTCAGCTTCCAGTTGCCAGGCGCTACCCGCCATGACCTGTAGCGCCGTGTTCAGCCGCATAGGGCCGAGCTGGTAATGCACCGCCGGGAGAGACTGGTTATACAGAACGGCATTGGATGAAGTGACGGCGCAGAGGCTGTAACCCGACTGTTTTAAGGCGTAGCGCATGGCATCAGCTACGGTCGGCGTCAGCGATGCGGGAATGCGGATATCAATGATTTGTTCCAGCGGCGCGCGCTGGGCGGCGCTGGGATCGGTACTAACCAGCAGGTAGCGATCGTAGCGCACCACCTGCGGCGCGTTTTCGCGCTGGTAAACATCATCAGCCGCAGACTGAACGTTGCTGTTTAGCGTACTGGAAAGGGATAACGCTGGTTGTTGTAACTTTTGCTTTGGCGCGCAGCCGCCAATCACAATAACCCCTATCACGCAGAGCAAATACCGGTGATATTTCATAAAAGATCCTCTTATCGACGCGGAAAAACGCTAATGTGCGAATCTTTCTTTACATGTTCAATTAACAACTGTTTTCCCGTGCTGAAAAAAAGAAGCGCCGAAAAGGCGCTTAAAGGAGGGGTATTAAAACTGGTTATCACCAAACTGTTTCGGGGAAGGAACGTCCGGTGCAGAGGGCACGCTCGGTTCCGGTTTTTCTTCTTTATAAACCATCTCAGACCCAATCTTGATCCAGTTAACCTTAATTAACCGGGCTTTAAGACTGGGGCGAACTTCACCGGCGTGTTCACCTTTTGTCAGCGTGAAAACATCGGCAGAAAGATTGCTGAGCCGAAAGCCAAGCAACACCTTCTTTTCCTCTGCAATAGCCTTCTGGCAGCGCAGAATGAGTTCAGAGGACTCCTTGCCGACGACCATAATATCAAAACGGGTGTAGCCCGGATTATCCGTTGCGCCAGTTAACGCATTAATTGAGCAGCACAGCATACTGCCGTTGCGGGTTTGAACTTCTCTGACGTTGTTCAAATAACCCAGACCCGTTACGTGCAGATTGAAGTAATTAGTTTCATTAGACATCGTGTTTCTCCTTGAATAAAAGCGGGACAGAGGGAGAAACAGCCCGAAAAGGGAAGCTATTTCCCTCATGGGTGAATGGGTGTGAATACATACCTTATCGCCGAAGCGACGCCTGTTTAAAAAGGTTAAACAGGCCTGGGTTTGACCGCTATACCTTAAATAATTCGAGTTGCAGGAAGGCAGCAAGGGAGGGGATCCCCAGGAGCTTACTCCAGTAAGTGACTGGGGTGAGCGAGCGCAGCCAACGCACCTGAAACTTGAAGTATGACAGGTATTTAGCGCCGCCTTGCAGGTCACGGCAACATCGGGTGTTGTCAGAGACAACGGATAGGCACGCTTATTTTTTCAGCAAGAGGGAAAGGAATTGAAGGGGAAAATGTTTTACCGTCAAAAAAATTAAACGGGTACAGAGGACTCTGTACCCGCCATGATCTGCACTAAGGACCAAGGGTTTTAATATTCACTCCGGGGCGAGTAGAAGAACCCGGCGCAGTTTTCACGGAGGTTTTGCGCCTTGAAGGCTATACCTGCAACAGTACATACGCCTTCGACTATAACCGTAGAGACGGAGTGCTACACAGTACCCTTAGAAAATAACAAACACTGCGGGAGGACGCCAGAGGAAACTATATTTCAACGGCATGACATTTTTACCCGCAGCGCGTCCAGAATTGTGCGTTTTTTGAGCTTTATGCGGGCCGCATAAAGGTTGTTTTTTAACCATGCCTTTTCCCCTTTTTACCGCCGATCGCAACAGTTAAAGCGGGTGAATTCAGGGCCGGAGAAAAGCCCGATCGAGCCTGACCGCTGACAATGGATGCCGACACTTCGCCTAACGCAGCAATGGCTTGCTGCGCCGTATCGTTATTCGCCAGTACGTCGGCGCGCGTGACGGCGACGGAGCGATAGCGCTGAGCCGCCCCGTAAATTCGCCTGATCGCATAACCGGCGCTGGAGAGATATTGTTGCTTAGTCTGGGTGCTGATGAGCCCAAAAAAATGCGCCTGAAACACCCGCAGGGCCAGCTGATCGAATCCAACCAGCAAATAGACGCAGCGATAGCCAATCGGCGTGTGGCTGTGTACTGCCACGTTGAGCGGCGTTTCCGCGATACAGTCCGTTAGCTTGACGGAGCCGGGCATGTCAGCAAAAAGCGCATCGACTTCATCCAGCAATGTCTGCATTTGCTGATGCGATGCGCTGATCAGCTTCTCCAGATGCAGCATCGTCGCATCCGCCCAAGGGTTATCCGTCAGGGAGTCCTGATTGATTCGGCCAGCAAGCTGGAAGAAGCGCGGCATCCCCATGATGGCCGACTTGCCCTCTGAAGAGCGACGGCCTTGCCATAGGGAGATAGCGTAGCGGGTATGAAGTTCTATACGCAGTTCGGAGCGCAGCGCGCCCGGCGTGGGGTGTTGAGGCTTTGAGTTTTCCGACATCGTGATAACCCATTGGTTGGTTTAGGGTGTCAGGATGGTCAATGATGGGTCGTTACGTGAACAATGAGAAAGTCTCATTTGATCAAAAAAGATTGAATGTATTGGCTCAGATCTGAGCTGCCACTTTTGTGTCCCAGAGACTAAAAAACGCCTTTGTGCTTGTGGCATGAGCGCATCTTCAGGTGAGGACGTTCCACTATTGAGCCTTCAGTAATCGCCTGTTCCTCCACATTTATTTGTAAATATGCTTGTGACATCATTGCTGACTTTCACTAAAAGTGCTAGTTTCAACATATGATGAAAACATCATTTCTAGTGAAAAAAACCATTAGATCAGCTTGATCTTAGAAATCAGCAATGTACTGATTTCATCAATATTGATGGTTTCAACGAATGCTGAAATTCGAGGTTACAATGAAACTAGCTGAAGACCCCAGCTATCCCCTTATCTTGAGATTACAGTCACTGCTGGAACAAATCCCAATTATTGAAAAGGTAAAAATAATAGGAGATGGTCCCAGCATGGATGAGGGTGTTGACTACCTTATCCAGGTCCGGATAGATAAAACAACTTACGTGCTTGCCTGCGAAACAAAAAACAATGGCCAGCCTAGATTTGTGCGCTCAGCGATTAAAACCCTTCGGTCTTATATGTATGGCAGAGAGGAGATTCTTACTCCTGTCCTCCTCGCTCCCTATTTGTCCGCCGATTCCCGACAGATTTGTCAGGAAAATAATATCGCATTTCTGGACATGGAGGGTAATGCACAACTCCAGTTTGGAGGAGTTTATATCGATCATCGTATGCCCGGTAAACCCGTGCCTGAAAAACGTGGGCTTCGTACAATGTTTAGCCCGAAGTCAGCTCAAGTGTTGCGTATGATGCTTAATGACCCCCTGAGAACCTGGAAAGTCACCGAACTGTCGGAAGAAGGAAAGGTAAGTCTTGGCCATGCCAGTAATGTGCGTAAAAATTTGTTGGAAAGGGAATGGGCTGTCATTAGCAGCGAAGGACTTACCCTGAACAAGCCGGGGGCACTTGTGAATGAGTGGCGGGATAACTATCGCCCAATTCAAGGAAAGAAGAAAAATTTTTATACACCTTTGCACGGCAACGCGCTGGAGTCTCAATTACGCAACTTACTGGGTTGTGATGAAGTGCAAGGATCTGCAATTTTGGCCTCATTTTCTGCCGCCCAGTGGCTGTCCCCTTATGGTCGTACCGGGATGCATTTTTTCTTTGCCGACGAGAAAGGAATGGAGAGGCTGATATCAGGCCTTAAGTTAAGCACAACATCAAAGGGCGCCAATGTAACTATAACGGTCCCCAACGATGAAGGTATATTCCTTGATGCTATCGAGCCAGCACCGGGAATTGTCACTACAGGTGTTATACAGACCTACCTTGATCTCACAGTTCAGGGGGAACGGGGACAAGAAGCCGCTGAACACCTTCGAAATGAATGGATGGAATGGTAATTATGACAACAAGAGAACCTCAGTCAGCTGCTGACTATGAAGATCGGACAACGGCTGCCGTTAAATCCGTTCTGATAGAGATAGGACAGATCCTGGGCAGTTACAAAGGAAAATTCACTGTTATTGGAGGAGCGGTACCTTGGCTGCTTCTTAACAATGACGATATGCCGCATGTCGGCACGCTTGATATTGATTTGGATCTGGATTCAACAGCGCTGGGCGATGGTGAATACGCCACTTTGGTGGAAAGTTTGCAGGGTTGCGGGTATGAACAGCGAGAGGGCGTCACCAGAGCATTTCAGCTAGTGCGTACTATTCCTGCGTCTGACGATGGCCCTGCCATTGATATTATCATCGATTTTCTCCGCCCCAGAGATGCTGAACTCGTTAAAAATGCCCCACCCTTAATAAGTAATTTCGCCGTGCAGCGCGCAGACGGTGCCGATCTTGCGCTCAAATTCTATGAGATGGTGGCCATTAGTGGTGCCATGCCAGAGGGTGGCAAAAATACAGTGGAAATAGCAGTGTGCTCAATACCGGCGCTGCTGGCCATGAAAGGATATGCCCTCAATGGTCGGCATAAACAAAAAGATTCTTATGATATTTATTACTGCGTTCGTAACTATGAGGATGGGCCGGAAGCGCTTGCTCAAGAGTGCCTCCCTATACTTGCTGAAGAAAGTGGGGCCATCGGATACGGATACATTGCACAAAAATTCGACGAGGTGGAAGGTTATGGTCCAACCAGCGTCAGAAAGTTTGTTGAAGAGACGAAACTACTTGGGGAAAGAACTCCCGAACAGTGGCAACAAGATGCATTTGGTCAGGTAGATCTCTGGTTACGTGCTCTTAACTTAAGATCTTAGGTACGGTATATAACCACCGGGCGGGCAGATATCAAATTGCTCGCCCAGGATCCCTATGGCAGGCCAACAAATACATCAATATCCTTTGGGCACAATGAGCGTCACTATTTCAAAATCATCTTCACTTTTGTTAAGGTCGTTTTCCAACCCTCTGGGGTTAGCTATCCAACCATCGGGATCGTACACAAAACACAGCAGCTTTTTACAGTCAGGATGGGAACGATAACGCTGAGAATCAATCAACAACTCACTCCCGATATCTTTTGCTTTTAAGGTTGCGCGCGTTTTCTTGACCTCGATAATGATCCCTTCATTTTTCAATAAAAAATCGACGCGCGAACTACCGCCCGCATAGTTTGGCGTCCATTCTTCTGGTCGAATATCGTCAAAGTAAATATGTAAAAGGGCATGAAGTAAATCTTGAACATCATATTCGTCGCTAATAACTAAAGACTCTCGATTACTATGTCTAGTCTTCAGTTGGTTAGCGACCAGATGAAACCGAGAACAGATCTTTTTAACCAGACCAAAATAGTCATTAGAGACAGAGGATGCTTTCAATGAAGATGAAATTAGTTTTGACTTCTTTTCTGTCCAAGGGAAAGCAGCTCCGCAATGCTCACAATATTCCGGAGTATCTGTCGTCCCTACGTAAAAAGCGCCACTAACCTGATACTCACCAGGAATATGGTGATTACATGAAGGGCATCGCGTAATCGTTTTTTCCCCACAAGTAGCGCAGAAATCTCTCCTGAATTCAGGTGAGCTACTATAGTTGGCAGTTACCTGATGACCATTCAAGCATACCTGTTGTATATCATAATGTCCCATGAGAACCCCTTACTTATAAACCAGTTATCCTTATGGGAGTAGTATGCCAATCACCAACCCTATGTTACAAATTATTCCTGTATAAATTATGCGACCGATATAAAGCCTATTTTTTTAACCAATTATCGTTGAGCACACATCTCCCGCAGCCTAGCCATCACGCTAGCGTCAGGGCTGGCCCTTCCCGCTTGCTCGACGGAAAAGGATGAAGCGGGCTTGGCTCCTGAGGAGCTCAGATACTATCAGAATACCATTTCCTTTTAGCAAGCGATTAAACTACCCTGATACTCAGGCCAATTCGGAAATCTCAAAATGTGTGGAAATAAAATGGATGATTAAGCATACTTTATTACCACGTTGATAAAATGGATTCTATTTATAAATATATTTTCAATCCAACCCATTTAAACATTCAATTAAAGGATCTTTTGGCCAAATAACTCTATTTTTATCATCATATAACACAGAGATGGTTTTATCACACTTTCTTTCCTGCCAAATATCATACTTCCTTTCAATGTAATCAACATCTCCAGATGAATCTAAAATATACATGGTCCGATCATCATCATCTTTATATGCATAGGTGATGATATTATTACCATAAGCAATGGTTTCAATCTTCCCCCAAGCTTCACTAACAACATTACCAAAATAATCAATTAAAACCCAATTACTTTCATTTGGAAGTACGACCCAAGCATGGTCACCATAAAAAGGCTTGACATCATTATAATATCCCTCTAATTGCATTAAGCCTTGTGAATTATATAATCTATAGGAATAACGTCTTTTTAACCAAAACAGGTCACCATTGCTGATATTTGCTATATAGCTTATGGTATCATTAGCCTTATCAAAATCACTAGTTTTAAGCTTGGGAATGACTGTTCCTGAATCAGTATTTAGCAATCCATAATATTCATTCTTATAAGCACCTGAGAGATAAAAAGAATCTTTGGCAACAAGTACAGGATTGACATTTTTAACCACAACCTCATCTTTATTTTTTATAATTTCATTACTAATAGATATTTGTTTTCCTTTACTATTTTTCAAAAATGTTTTCAACCAATACCCATTATTCAAAGGTTCCATTTTTATTTTATTGGGTACAATAGTAGTTATATCGCCTGATGCATTTATTATTATTTGTTTTTCGTCTCTAGATACTACAGCAAAACCATTGTTAAAATCACTCGCAGCAGTATATGTTGCAGGAATCACCCATTCTCCATGAGTATTTATATAGCCGTAACGATAATCAATTTTTTTATGTTTATCGTAAACGCCAATTTTAGCTACAGCTATATCAGGATTAAAAGGACGAATGTCATCAAACGTATTTTCAGAAAGATTGACACCGTTATTGTTAATCAATATACGTTTACCTGTATCGACACGGATGGATAGAAGATCACCTCCTAAATATACGGGATCTTGACCAGTGCGTTTAATAATTAGCTTGCCAGATTCATCATATATATATAAATTTTCCCCAGAAAAAGCCAGCCATCGCTCCGCCATATAGTTTAGCGTATCAAAATGCCCCTCAGGCGGAACCACTAACTTTCCATGAATGTCAAAGACCATATATCCATCAGCATTATGCTTATAAGGGAATTGCATCGTGTTGGTATATAACAAATTTGCTTCATTACCCATGACTGAACTGGAAAAAGCCAAGCACGTTGCTATTGCCAATGAATGTTTTAACATGTCTTCCCCCTGTAATTAAAAAAATTGTTGGCAAATTTTAGAGCCCAACAATACCGTCCGCAACGGAATCATTCATCCCTCATATCATTGTGAGAGAACAGAATTTTCCCTATAGTTGAACACACTATAAACTATCATTCAAACCCTCCGAACCGATGATTATGATGAAAGGAAGCAATGCATGAACGGTACAAAAATCAATGCATCAAAATATACGCCGCAGCTCCCTCACTGGAGCCAAGATCTCAGCAAATGGAATAACAGCGCTTCCGTTATGCAAGCCCTGAATAGTGATAGCGATAAGCTGAAGCACAATGAAACATTGCTATTTGTGAATGATGATTATTGCGAAATCTCGCGCCGCCGTCCCAATGCTCGATATCACCACCTGTTATTCCAGGTATTGACTGGTCTTATGGCTCTATCCGTGCTGTCCTTCGTGATTTTTTTTCTGTGTACCATAGATATCGGAGAAATTATTAAGGGCTACACCGATTCAGATCGCAAGGGGAGAGGTATCTTAGTATTGGCACTCGTTACCTTTATCGCATTACTCATTATTAGCCTTACCGCCTTTAACTACTTCCTGTTCGCCCCCAAAGATTATCCATTACGTTTCAACCGTAAAACAGGTAAGGTTTACGTCTATGATTACGTTAACCTGCACGTCTGGCATTTGGCGGAAACTATCACCGCGCTATTTAAATTCCCTTTTTTTCTCCCTACGCGCCCAATAGAAAAAGTTTTTGACTGGCAAGATATTCAAGCTGTTGAAACATACTATATGACCAGTATTAAAGGCGTGAATAAGACTACTCGCAGCATTTACTGCGTAGTATGTGCACCCGGCACCACACAGATAGTAGACAGGTTCATGCTAAGCATTACTGGAGATGGCCTCAGCGCAACGCCTTACCGACAGTGGGTATGGGTTTGCAGTTACATGTCTTTCAACGATACCCAACTGGATAATACTCTGGTGAATCGGGATAATTTCTGGGGTAGACCCGTTGTCTGGTCAGATAAATTCGCCAAAGAGTCAGCACGCAGTAAATGACATCAAAATTGTAACCCTTATCAAAGAAGAGGTTATTTTTCATACTTTATGCGGCCCGCATAAAGCCTATTTTTTAACCAATCATCACTGAGTATACATCTCCCTCAGCTTCGCCATCACGCCAGCGACGGCGTCAGGGCTGGCCCTCCCCGCTCGCTCAGCGGCAAAGGATGAAACTGACTCGGTTTCAGTTGGCTCAGGAACCATCGGAGTCTCATTCCCCTTTAGCAGGCGATTAAACTGCCCCTGCTTCGCCCGCTTCAGCGTGCCAATCAAGTAGGCCGCCGCGTTGCGCACTTCGCCGCTTTGCAGGCGTTTTCCCACATCGCTCAGCAGCTCTTGGCCCAGTTTCTCAGGCAGCGCCAGAAGCTGCGGCTCCAGAGCATCCCGCTCTGCGGTGGTGATTGTCGCCAAAAGATCGGTCGGCCAACGCAGCCGCAGTTCCGGGTCGTGCGCAGGCGCGGTATACGTATTTTTTTCTACACATTGTGTAGAAGTACGTATTACGTAACGGTTCGGTTTCCGAACTGGGTCGCAACCCCTTGTTTTTCGGCTTAGTTCGGGATCCGAACCCGGCTTATTTTTCCCCATTTGGGCACTGAGTTCGGTTTCCGAACCGGGTGATTCTGGCTGAGTTCGGTTTTGTGCATGCGCCAGTTCACTCTGCTCACGGCGAGAGTTTGCCATCGCCTGAGGTGACTGATGGCCCGAAAGACGCGCTTCAATTATGGCGACTCGCGAATGACGGTGACGCATTGCGCTATCGGATTTTAGCGCCTGAAGAACCGCTAGTGCCGTCAGGCGAACCGTCCGGTTGCTGTGTCGGCAGGCCTCTTCTACTGCATCCAGCCAACCCGGGTCGAAAACCTCGGCATCATGCGCGCTGAGCGGCTCATCGTGCTGGGCGTAGATATTACCGCGAATGCGTCCGGAAGCGTCGCGCACGCGCTTACACAGGCTTAGCCAGCCGGTAAGCCGCAGCATTAATAACGCGCGGCTTACCGTTTCCCGCGACGCTTTTCCCGCATGGGGAGAGGCAAGCTGAAGCTGTAGCTCGTCATAGGTGGGAAAGACTGCTCCTTCGTTACTTTGCGCATATAAACGGATCATGACCCATGCCATCTTATCCAGTGCGGAAAGACGGCTATCCAGAAAAAGTCGCCGGGGAACGGCGTCATGCACGTTCCCCAGAAAGATTAAGCCACTTTGCTCGTTCACCAGCGCACCTTCAGTATGCTGCCGGATGCGTTCATCCATCTTATTCAGCGTGAACTGGATAACGCCGTCTACAGGAAACGCCACTACGCCCTCCCCATTGACGGAGAGAGTTTCATCCAGCTTTTCGCCAACGTCCAGATGACCGTGAGGGAAATGTCATGTTGTTCCGCAATCAACATCATCTCATCAAGCGCCTCCAGTGAAGCCAAATTGCTAATCTGTGCGGCTTTCCACTGTTCCCAGACGGCCAGCTCTTCTTCTTCCGAAGGGTTATGGCAACGCCCCTGCCGGGTTTCGATGCCGCTTAAACGGCGTCGGGTGCTGACTTCCGCAGGCGTTAAGCCGAAGTAGCGCTGCATCAGTTCAATAGACCCACCCAGCGCCAGCGCGCGATCGATCCGCTGAGCGCGCAGTCGTTCCCGCTGCGCCTGTTCCATCAGCATTTTGAGATTGGCGTGATTGATGCACACGGTCAGAATGGATACCGGCGTGCTGATCAGGTAATGCAAATCCTCGATGCTGAGCCGGTTCAACGCCTGAATCTCTTCCATAGTCATACCCAACGCCTCGCAGCGGCGGATACTGCCGGACTTCAGTTCCATTATCAGTTGCGTCAACAGGGCGTTGGTCGCTATACCTGCAATCATGGTTTTCCCCTCCCACGTCATTATTCACCTCCCCCGGTCAGCCGCTGTAATTCACGCAAACGGCGCAGGATCCGTATCAGGCGGAAATATTTCACTACCGCGATATCGCCCAGCAGAGGTTCGCCACCCACTTCAGGCGCTCCCACGACCAACATAGAGAATGCGGATGCCGCCAGCGCGGCGCTGTCGGAAGAAAAGAGGGAAAGAAGCTGCCTGCCCGAATGGGCGCTGTACATAGGCTCATCGATAATGCGAAAGCCGGAACCCAAGGGCGATTTCTCCTCAATCACCAGTTCGCCGATCTCCAGCGCTTCGGCAAGCTCGAACGCCAGCCGAAACGCCATATCCTGTAGATGTTCAATATCATCCTGCAATGACGGGATATGCCAGATATCCGCTACCGGCTCCAGCCCGGTGGCGGCAAAAGCAATGGAGCTGACGCTGGTTTGAAATGCGCCTGACGGCTCGGACGCGCCCGGTGATGCTTCTGCAAATGCTTCACCGGACAAAACGGGCTCACCGCCAAACATGTCCGGTTGTAACTCGACGCTAGCAGCAGGGTGAAGATCGGGAGAACGCCTCTGCCCTCCCTCATCCAGTACTTCCGGTATAGCGGGAGCCTTATTTTCCGCCGCTGCGGGAGGTGGCTGCGACCCGCGTGATTTAGCTGGCGAGGCTGGCGGTAACGCAATCCGTGGTGCATGCTCTGGCGGCCCCTCAGGCTCGGGCGCATAAGTTTGTTCAGGGCTGCCAAAAAGCTGCCGACGCTGCTGCTCCGCCGGATCCAACTCAATCAGCCAACGGTCCCAAGTGATTGTGGGATCCGGCAGCGCTTTCACGAGCTCACCCATTAACTCATCTTTCAGGTACTCCAGCGAGTAATCGGTAAGAGCCGTCAGCTCCAGCCTGCTACAGGCACTGGCAAAAACCACCTCAAACGATGGGGCTAACGGGAGTACAGCGCTTTCCTGACACAGTACCTTCCAGCCCTTTTCTGCCGCGCTGTAGAGATTGATTAACGGGAGCACTTGCGTCCGACTCAACCCCATATAGAACAGCGAAGATAAGTGAGGGAAAAGGTGCGTGACCGCATATTCCATACGGCTGATATTAGACTGCGTAACCCGATAGCCCTCTCCGGTCAGTAGGTCCGCAAGCTCCTGCTGGGTGACTTTGCGTTCAAACTGCTCTTCATAAATGGAGCGCGCTTTAGCAACGCCCAGCGCCTTTTCGATAAACGAGAGATCGCCGCGCATTTCGTTTTCAGCCAGATGGCCGATAACGCATTTCAGACGTCCCGGCCATGGCTTGAATATGCACTGAATGCGGCGAAAACGTTCGTCGCCGGTTTCCTGATACAGCTCGGACAAAATAGCGTAGCGGGTATTCCCGCCATCGCTGAATATATAAACGTCTTCGGCGCTGTCAGGGTTTTTGGTCACTTTCGGAACCGAATCCAGACCACGGGCATGGATAGATGACTTGATCTCTTCGTATTTAGGATTGCGGGTTGTACGTGGGTTATCCGGGTTTGGGCGCAGTTGCTCCAGCATCAGCACCATTGGCATTTCAGCGACCGGCAATACGGCAATGTTCCCAACCGCAGCCGGTTCCCTTCCCCGTTTCAGCAACGCCGCCTTCATATTGCTGCTTTTCATTCAGCGGCCCTCCCGTAACCCAAGCAGTAAGAACCGGAAGGGAAGTCTTCAAAACGGGTAATATCGGCCTGATAGCGTACTTTTACCGTGTCTACCGGCCCGTTGCGCTGCTTGCCGATGATGATTTCCGCCACGCTTTTATCCATCGTTTGGGGGTCGTACACTTCATCCCGATAAACAAACATAATCAGGTCGGCATCCTGCTCCAGTGCGCCTGAATCACGCAGGTCGCCGTTGTTGGGGCGCTTGTTGGCGCGTTTTTCCAAGTCGCGATTTAACTGCGACAGCGCCACGACCGGGCAACGCATTTCTTTCGCCAGCGACTTCAGCGCCCGGGAAATCTCGGCTATCTCAAGCGTGCGATTTTCCTGCCCGGGGCTGCGCATAAGCTGAAGATAATCAACCAGAATCAGCGCAGGGTGTCCGAACTGGCGCACCGACTTGCGAACCCGGGAGCGCAGCATGGTCGGCGTTAAATAACTGCTGTCATCAATCAGTAATCGATCTTTCCATGACAGCAGGCAGCTTGCCGCACTGCTTATACGTCCCCATTCATTTTCGGACAGATCTCCACTGCGAATATGCTGAAGCGGAACGCGCCCCAACATTGCGGTAAAGCGCGCCAGAAGCTGATCGACCGGCATTTCCAGACTGAAAACCTGCACTGGCCCAGCGTTTACGTTAAGTGCGGCTTCGCATAGCGCTAACCCAAGCGCGGTTTTGCCCATTGACGGACGCCCTGCCAGTAAAACCAGATCCCCGGGCTGGAGACCGCTGGTTACTTCATTAAGATCCTGAAAGCCGGTAGGCGTTCCCGTTACTGACGTCTGGCTCTGACAACGCTGTTCCAGCTTATCGAGAAACTGGCCGTAAGCCTCTGGCAGATCGGCTACGCCGCCCTGTTCATGCTGCTCGGCTATCGCAAACAGACGCTGCTCGATATCATCAATCAGCATTGCCACGTCGGTGCGCACATCCCCGGCCTGACCAACAATATCGTGCCCCAACGCTAAAAGCTGGCGCTGACGGCCATAGCTGGCGACGTACTCTGCATACGCAACGATATTCGCTGCGGAAGGCGTGTTCTTCGACATTTCGGCCAGATAGGCGAAGCCACCCACCTGTTCCAAAACACCCTGCTGTTCGAGATGTTCGCTAAGCGTAATCAGATCGACGGGCTTTCCCTGCATCAACAGGTCATGCATGGCGTTAAAAATGAGTTGATGCGGACGGACGTAAAAATTATCGGCGGAAACGATCGTCGCGATGTCATCCCAACGATCGTTATCCAGCATCAGGCCGCCAAGAACGGATTGTTCAGACTCGATAGAATGAGGGGGTAAAAGGCGCTGGGCATTATTCATGGGGTACCTCCCCCAACGCCTGATACAACTGTTGTAACTTGCGGGGAGATACCAACAAAAGCGGATAGCCATCGCGCTTCACGTCAACATAGACTGGCCCGGATGGCCCGGAACCAATTTCAAGCATCATCCAGTACCTTGGCACACTGACGTTAACGCTCGACAGTACCAGCTCATGCTCGTCTTCAAGATTCCAGACTTCGACAAATGGCTCTCTACATCCCCATAGATCCGCCAACAGACGAACTATTTTTTTAGATGCCCGCACGCGATCTTCAGCCTCAAAAAACACGATGATCTCGTCTGTCCTTAATGCTGGGTCGGGATAGGTACAAAGACAAAATGCACGAAAAAGAGGGAGATAAGATTGGCGCATCATTTATCCCCTTTTGGCTGAACCTGAAGAACTGAGGCAAACCGTTCCGCCCATTCAGGGAAAAGCTCGCAGGCTAAATCATGCATCGTGCGTGCGGCAGGCAGGCTCTTGCGATCGGTGTGGTATTCAAGGCGGTGAGCAGGCTGCCCCAGACTGTGCCCGGTTTTGTAGACATCCAGATCGTAAATCTGGGTATCGAGCAGGCTAACGGAGATATCTGCGCTGCTATAAGATCCTTCGGCAATGATGTTACTGAGCGCTTCCAGCGCGTCTTTTGCCAAGGTGGTGTAGTCCATACAGTTAACCAGCACCTTTACTGGCGGCAATACAATACCGAACCCACGATATGGCAGTAGCCCCTCCAGCAGCGGGATCGTGCCGCGTAGAAACTCCCGAACGTCCGGCACCACCGGCTTTATCATGGCTAACGCCGTATGGTTGGTCGCCAGTAATACCAGCTCCAGCATAATAGAGCGCGCACCCTGTGAGTCGATCACCACAACATCATAAGCATTAAACAGCGGGTGCTGGAGCAAGTTACGTAAGCGGATCCGCCCATCCGGCGCGTGCATCATTGAGGTTTTAAGCTGTTCGTGGGGATCGTTAGATACGATCAAATCCAGATTGCTCACGCCGGTATGGGAAATAATTTGCTCTGGGGCGTTCAGATCGACTGTCTGCATGAGAAGTTCATACAGACCATAGGGCGCTTCATAGCGCAGAGAATAGTAGCTGGATGCCGTAGGTTGCGCGTAGTCGCCGTCTATCAGCAAAGTCTTTAGGCCAGCGTCGGCCAGAAATCCAGAAAGGTTAGCCGCGTGAGTAGATTTCCCCTCACCGCCTTTAGTTGAAATGATTGATATAACTTGCATAATGTCACCTGTTGCAGTTTCGCTTTACAAATGACATTCATAAGCTTGTCGTCAAAACTCAGGGATTGAAAATCCCCGTGTCCTTGGTTCGATTCCGAGTCCGGGCACCACTATTTAAAGAACCCGCCCAAAAGGCGGGTTTTTGCTTTTCTGTAGCCGGACTCTCCATCGAACTGCGTTAACCCGTGATTTCCCTGCTGCGTTTTTCTCCTGGCCAGCCCGCTGCTAGTTAACGACAAGCGCAGGCCTATTCTCCATAGAATCTTTTCGCAAATACATTTTCAGATATCAGATAACACACTGATCAAAATCGCCATTTTCCCGCTAAAAGCGGCTAAAAACGCCCTTTTCTGGCAATCGATCCGCCCAGGTGGCTGCCCTGCTTTCCCTCCAGATGGCCAAATAGCATCTTATATTCCATTTTGCGCTAAATGACAGAGAAATATTCTTTAAATAACCGTTTTCACAGTTCTAGCATGCAAAAATATCTTAAACGAGTGGGTAAATGGTTATGTCACTGTTTCATTCCGTGAGCGACCTGATCGGTCATACTCCCCTGCTCCAGTTGCACAAACTGGATACCGGGCCCTGCAGTCTGTTTTTAAAACTGGAAAATCAGAACCCCGGCGGGTCAATTAAAGATCGGGTTGCGCTGTCGATGATTAATGAAGCCGAGCGCCAGGGAAAACTGGCGCCCGGGGGAACGATTATCGAAGCCACCGCCGGCAATACCGGCCTCGGTCTGGCGCTGATTGCGGCGCAGAAAAATTACCGCCTGATCCTGGTGGTGCCGGACAAAATGAGCCGCGAGAAAATCTTTCACCTGCGGGCGCTGGGCGCGACGGTGCTGCTCACCCGCTCCGACGTCAATAAAGGCCACCCGGCCTACTACCAGGATTATGCCCGCCGCCTTGCCGATGAAACGCCGGGCGCCTTTTATATCGACCAGTTTAATAACGACGCCAATCCGCTGGCCCATGCCACCTCCACTGCGCCGGAGCTTTATCAGCAGCTGGAGGGCGACATCGACGCCATCGTCGTCGGCGTCGGCTCCGGCGGCACGCTGGGTGGGCTTCAGGCCTGGTTTGCTGAGCACTCGCCGAAAACGGAATTTATTCTCGCCGATCCGGCGGGTTCGATCCTTGCCGATCAGGTCGATACCGGACGCTACGGCGAAACGGGATCCTGGCTGGTCGAAGGGATCGGCGAAGATTTTATCCCGCCGCTGGCCAGGCTGGAGGGGGTACATACCGCGTATCGCGTCAGCGACCGCGAAGCGTTCCACACCGCGCGCCAGCTGCTGCAGGTTGAGGGCGTGCTGGCCGGCTCTTCCACCGGCACCCTGCTCAGCGCCGCGCTGCGCTACTGCCGGGCACAAAGCCGTCCGAAACGGGTAGTAACCTTCGCCTGCGACAGCGGCAATAAATACCTGTCCAAAATGTTCAACGACGACTGGATGCGCCAGCAAGGACTGATCGCCCGCCCCGAACAGGGCGATCTCAGTGATTTTATCGCCCTGCGCCATGACGAAGGCGCTACCGTCACGGCCGCGCCGGACGACACCCTGGCCGCGGTCTTTACCCGCATGCGGCTGTATGACATCTCCCAACTGCCGGTACTGGAGGATGGCCGCGTGGTCGGCATCGTCGATGAGTGGGATTTGATCCGCCACGTACAGGGCGATCGCCAACGCTTCTCCCTGCCGGTCAGCGAAGCGATGAGCCGCCATGTTGAAACTCTCGATAAGCGTGCGCCAGAGAGTGAACTGCAGGCCATTCTCGATCGCGGTCTGGTGGCGGTGATCGCTGACAACACGCGTTTTCTTGGCCTGGTCACCCGCAGCGATGTATTGACCGCCTGGCGTAACCGAGTCGCACAATAAGGAATTTTTTATGTCATCTATCCACACCCTGAGTGTACATAGCGGAACCTTCACCGACAGCCATGGCGCAGTGATGCCGCCGATTTATGCCACCTCCACTTTTGCTCAGCCAGCGCCGGGGCAGCATACCGGTTATGAATATTCCCGCAGCGGGAATCCCACCCGTCACGCGCTGGAGACGGCGATCGCCGACCTGGAAAACGGCACGCGCGGCTACGCGTTCGCCTCCGGGCTGGCCGCCATCTCCACCGTGCTGGAGCTGCTGGATAAGGACAGTCATCTGGTGGCGGTCGATGATGTGTATGGCGGCACTTACCGCCTGCTGGAAAACGTTCGCCGCCGTAGCGCTGGTCTGCAGGTGAGCTGGGTGAAACCCGACGACCTGGCGGGAATTGAAGCGGCGATCCGCCCCGATACGCGCATGATCTGGGTGGAAACGCCCACCAACCCGCTGCTGAAGCTCGCGGATCTCAGCGCCATCGCCGCCATCGCGCGCCGCCATAACCTGATCAGCGTCGCCGATAACACCTTTGCTTCGCCGGCGATCCATCGCCCGCTGGAGCATGGGTTTGATATTGTGGTGCACTCCGCGACCAAGTACCTCAACGGCCATTCCGATGTCGTCGCCGGCCTGGCGGTGGTTGGCGATAACTCCGGGCTCGCGGAAAAGCTTGGCTATCTGCAGAATGCGGTAGGCGGCGTGCTTGACCCGTTCAGCAGCTTCCTGACGCTGCGCGGCATCCGTACCCTGGCGCTGCGGATGGAGCGCCACAGCGCGAACGCGCTGCAGCTCGCCGAATGGCTGGAACAGCAGCCGGAAGTGGAGCGAGTCTGGTTTCCCTGGCTGGCCTCACACCCGCATCA
The DNA here is from genome assembly GCF_001808265.1 of Klebsiella sp. HMSC16A12. Taxonomy (NCBI): domain Bacteria; kingdom Pseudomonadati; phylum Pseudomonadota; class Gammaproteobacteria; order Enterobacterales; family Enterobacteriaceae; genus Klebsiella; species Klebsiella sp. HMSC16A12. The sequence continues at coordinate 67,222 of NZ_KV792651.1, read as the reverse complement.
TCAGCTGGCGCGCCAGCAAATGGCCCTGCCCGGCGGCATGATTTCGGTGGTGGTGAAGGGCGATGAAGGTTACGCCGAGCGCATCATCAGCAAGCTGCGCTGGTTTACGCTTGCGGAGAGCCTGGGCGGCGTGGAGAGTCTGGTGAGCCAGCCCTTCAGCATGACCCATGCCTCGATCCCGCTGGAGAAACGCCTGGCGAACGGTATCACACCGCAGCTGATCCGCCTGTCGGTGGGGATCGAAGATCCCAACGATCTGATTGCCGACTGGCAGCAGGCGCTGCGGGCGGAGTGATTATTCCGACGCGCGGGTCGTTGTCAGCGCGTCGGCCATTCCCTGCTGAAGGTGGGCGATAAACTGCGTCAGCTTCGGCAGGGGCCGACGATCCTGGCGCCAGAGCAGATGCACAGGCCGCGGCTGCGGAGTCCACGCCTCCAGCACCCGAACCAGGCTGCCGCTGGCCAGCGCATCGGCCAGCAGTACCTCCGGCTGCATCAGCAGCCCGGCCCCGGCGATCGCCGCCTGGCGCAGCGCGTAGCCATCGTTGCTGCGCAAAACCGCATCGCGTTTCCAGCGCACTTCTCCCTCTACGCCCGGCAGCCGCCACTCGTTGCGGGCGGTCCAGACCGTATGGGACAGGCAGAGATGATCGGCGAGATCCTCTGGCGTCCCGGGGGTCCCGTAACGCGCCAGATAAGCCGGCGCGGCGCAGATCACCATCCGATACGGCGCCAGGTAGCGAGCCACCAGATCCTCCTGATGGATCTCGCCGATACGGATCGCCAGATCGAACCCCTCATCCACCAGATCGACCATCCGGTTAGTCAGATCCAGTTCCACCCGGACCGCAGGCCAGGCCTGCAGGAAGGTGGCGGTCAGGGGCGCGATCACGCTGGCGCCGAACGAGGTGGGAGCGCTCACCCGCAGGGTGCCGGCCGGCGCCAGCCGCAGCCGCTCGACCGCGCTTTCGGCGATGGAGACCTGCTCCATCACCCGTTTCGCTTCGTCAAAATAGACTCGCCCGGCGTCGGTGAGGCTCTGGCGTCGGGTGTTACGCTCCAGCAGACGCGTCGCCAGCTGGCTTTCCAACTGGGCGATATATTTCCCAACCATCACCGCCGACAGCCCCAGGCGCGACGCCGCCCCGGTAAAGCTGCCGCACTCCACCACGGCAATAAACGTCTCCATCCCTCGTAATTTGTCCATATTGCTAACCTCTGGTTAGTAATGTTCTAACTTTTAGCCAGTTTATCCGAGATTACTTTTATTAAAAAATAGCCTCTCACCTCATCAGGAGTCTGCCATGAAAATTATCGTTATCGGTGCCAGCGGCACCATCGGTCGCGCGGTCAGCGAAGAACTGAGTCAGAGACATGACGTTATCCGCGTCGGCCGCACCCGGGGAGATTATCAGGTGGATATCACCTCGCAGGAGAGCGTCGAGGCGCTATTTGCCCAAACGGGTGAAGTAGATGCCATCGTCTCCACCACCGGCAATCTGCACTTTGGGCCGTTAAGCACCATGACCGACAGCCAGTTCAACCTCGGACTGCAGGACAAGCTGCTGGGACAAATTCGCCTGGCGCTGGTCGGCCAGCATTTTCTGCGCGACGGGGGGTCGATTACCCTGGTCAGCGGTATTGTCGCGCAGGAACCCATTGCTCAGGGGGTCAATGCCACGACGGTCAACGCCGGTCTGGAAGGCTTTGTCCGCGCCGCCGCCTGCGAACTGCCGCGCGGGATCCGCATCAATCTCATCAGCCCCACCGTGCTCAGCGAGTCGCTGGCGGCCTACGGCGACTTTTTCCCGGGCTTCCCCAGCGTTCCCGCCGCCGCCGTGGCGCAGGCCTATCGCCGCAGCATTGAAGGCGTTCAGACCGGCCGCATCTACCCGGTCGGCTACTAGTCTGTGCCGGCCCGCCGGGGCCGGCGCTTACATCAGGCCGTCGTTGCAGGTACACTGACGGCTGATTGTCTCCGGCCGAAAAACTGATGTTGAAAAAATTATCCTTAATTATCCCGCTACTGGCGCTTATCGCGCTGCTGGTCTGGTGGTTCACGCCGCATTACACCGAGGAAGATGAAGCTTACTACCGGGCGGTATTTTGCATAATCGATCATGACGACAGCCGCCAGTTCCTCCACGATATGCAGAATATCGTCGAGGGGGGAAATTCTGACTACGCGCTGCATAAAACCCATTACCTTCCGGCGCTGGGGCAGCGGATGCTGGATACCTGGCGCCAGCTCAGCCCGCAGGAACAGCAGGCGCTGCGTCAGGACAAGCAGCGCTGCGGCGAGATATTGCGCGAAAAACAACAGGGGAAATCATCCTGACGAGTTGGCAAAATTGCAGCATATCGCCAGCGTCGAATAAGATTGTGCTGTTGATGACCGGATCGCTGTCACAAAATATCCGGTCGTCGTCGCGTCACAGTACGACGTTTTTTCTGCGGCGGAATACGATAAAAAGTAGTTGATCTGGTACGAACTAACTCTTATTTTGCTTCACAGTTTTCAAAATGAGATAAAACTGATGCCTGTCATTATTGCCAGTAGTGTTAAAGAAGCCAAAGCGTTAATTAACGGTGGAAAATACAGGGAAATTATTCTTAACTTCGATATTGATGCCGATGACTTTTTCTCTCTCGCCAGCCATTCCGCCGGAACTAAAATCTCCATCGCCGACCGCAACGATCGCTCTCCGGTAGAATCAGCAAAATAATTAACCCGCGAGGGACGTCTATGTGGTTGTTTATTGGAACCTTTGCGCTGGCTTTTCTCGCAGCGCTGATGCTGGTCTGGCTCGATGACCGGATCGCCGAAACGGATTGACCCTGCGCTGGACGTTAACGTCACGCAGGGCTGCGCGCCGCCGAAAAGCGGCGCACAGCAGAGACGTTACAGGGAGGCCGCCAGCCGCTCAACGGCCGTCAGCAATCCGGCTTCTGACACCGTGGAGTAAGAAAGACGCAGGGTACGGGTATCCGGCTTATCGTGATAGAACGCTTCACCCGGGACGTACACCACGCCGTTTTCCAGCGTTTTCTTCATCCATTCCATGGTATCGAACGGATAGCGGAAACGCGCCCACAGGAACATCCCCCCCTGCGGGCGGCTGAATTCCAGGTGCTCGCCAAGGCGGCTTTCCAGCGCATCGGCCAGCGCCACGCACTTCTTGCGGTAGTCTTCGCGAATCAACGCAATCTGGTTATCCAGCCGGTTCAGACTGAGGTATTCCGCAGTGATCACCTGCGACAGCATATTGGTATGGAGATCCGCCGCCTGCTTCACAATCACCGTCTGCTGCGCCAGCCAGTCCGGCATGACGATCCAGCCGATACGCATCCCTGGCGCGAGGATTTTCGAAAAAGTCGACGTGTAAACCACCTGATCTTCACAGCCCAGCTCGACAGCATGCTGATAGAGCGGGCGTCTAACGGCGTCTGTAAAGCTAATTTCGCCGTAGGGATCGTCTTCCAGAATGACGAAATCATATTTTTTCGCCAGCTCAACCAGCCGGCGACGACGCGCCTCGCTCAGCGTTTTGCCGCCGGGATTGCCGAACGTCGGCACCAGGTAAACAGCTTTGACGCGGGTGGTCTCCAGCAGGTCGGCCAGCTGCTCCACCAGCATCCCGTCATCGTCGGTGTCAACGCTGAGAATATTGGCCTGCGCCAGCTGAAATACCTGCAGCGCCGCCAGATAAGTGGGACGCTCAACGACGATAGTATCGCCCGGATCGAGCAGCGTACGGGCAACGATATCCAGCGATTGCTGGGAGCCGGAGGTGATATAGACCTGGGCGGCTGAACAGGCGACGCCACGGGAGTGGCAAATTTCACTCACCGCCTGGCGCAGCGGCGGGTAGCCTTCCGTCAGACCGTACTGGAATGCGTCATTAAAACGCTCGCTCATCACCTTCTGCACCGCCAGCTCCAGGCCTTCGGTATCAAACAGTTCCGGGGCCGGAATGCCGCCGCCAAGCGAAATCACGCCGGGCAGTTTACTGTGCTTGAGAAGTTCGCGGACGGCGGAGGGCTTGAGTTCACCCGCGCGGGCGGCGAGACGCCGATCGTGCATACTATTTTCCTTTTCTGTCTTGTTGTTGTGTTAATTATCTTGGCTTTGTTGCAGGTGCTCCCCGGCGGCGCTTACCATGCCGGGGCTATCCTTTTCAGTACGTTGTCACCCGGACAGGGGTATGCCGCTACCCGGGTTTCGTACGTCATGCTTTGTCTTTCAAAACGATTAACGGCTCGATATCGCTCTCTTTTTTCACCACCAGCGACGAATCGCCGCGCAGGCAGGTACCGCCGTAGTTACCGCCGACGGTAAATGTGCACACCTGAATGTACTTACCGTCCACTTTCGGCAGGCACCACAGCTGCTGGTAGATATTCTTGCGATCGACAAACTGGCCGCTGGTCTTATCCAGAAGTTCATCCTGAGGGCCGATCAGGTCGATATTGTTGCCGCAGCGCCCGGAAATAGGCTTCACCGCATAGCCGGTTTTCGCCAGCTCGTCGTTAACCTCAAAATCGGTATCCAGCAGATAGCGATGATGCGGGAACAGCGACCACAGCACCGGCAGAATGGCTTTGTTGCCGGGGATCACCGTCCACAGGGGTTCGAATACCAATACTTCAGGACGCAGCAGGACGTCAATCAGCCGCACCTCATTCTGCGGATGTCCGGTACGAATCGGTACCGCCGCGTACTCCTCGGCGCTGACTTCGCGCACCTGCTCAATGGCGGTTTCCCATGCCCAGGTTTTCCAGACGCAGTTGACCAGCCGCCCGTCGGCGTCGATCAGCTGACCGGCAGCGTCCCAGCGCAGCTCATCAAGGCCAAAGAGAATTTTGCTCTCAAAACCGGCCTGGGTCAGCGAACGCTGAATAAACTGCGCGTGGTAGTTCTCTTCCAGATCCTTGTCCTGCATGATGTGGACGAAGGGCCGCGCCCGGCTGTGTTTCCACGCCCCCGCCAGCTCATCGAGCAGACCTTCCGCCGGATTGTGGCCGGTGCCGTAGTAGCCCTGCTTCAGCCACTGTTCGAGGATCAGCCCGCCTTCGGTATGGCAGGAAGCGGAATCGGCATTGTACTCGTACACCTTCAGCCCGCGCTCGTCCATGCAAAAATCCATGCGCCCGGTGATCATATGATGACGGCGGCGCTGCCACGAGAGGCGCAGACGAGGCCAGAGAATTTTCGGAATATCGAACAGCGCCAGCAGGTTGTCATCCTTCATCACCTTATCGGTGGCATGCAGATACATCAGGTGCAGCTCGTTGGTGGCTTTGATCAGCTCCTGTTCGGCACTTTCGCTGATGGTGAAATACTGATAGGGATCCTGGTTGATGAAATGACCGTTGGCTGCCACGTAGGCTTTCTGCAGCGGGTCTTTCTCGTTCAGCCATTTACCGCGAAACTGGCCGTTGTTTGGCAGCCGCGCGCCTTTGATGGCCATCGCCTCGCCCGGCAGCACCGGCTGCGGCAGGCTGTGTTCGGTATCGGCGGTCTGGATCATCCAGCCTAAAATTTCGGTATCGGCAAAGGTATCTTTGATGGTGTACCGGCCGTCGTTGACCTCGAGGGTCAGCTCGCGGGTCCACTGCTGGCCCTGCGGCAGCGGCGAGTGAATCACGTTCTGCTCGGCGATACGCACCTTATTGCCGACAAGCTGGGTGATCACCGCCACATGGCCGGTGTGCTTAAACTCGCCCCCCTTCTGCCAGATCAGCAGCGAACCAGCGATAGGCGGACGGCGGGAGCCGTTGGCGAAGGCCTGCAGTGGCAGAATATTGTCATTGACCACTTCGCGCAGGAAACGCAGGGAGAAGATTTCATAAGCCATCCCCACATCGGTGAAGACAAAGCCATAGGTCAGGAACAGAAAGCGGCGCGCAAACTCCACGCACTGCCATTTATGCCCCATATACTCATTACCGATGTAGCTGCGAAACGTCGCGTCATCCGGGTAGTCCTGCGGATTTAAGCTACTGTAATTCGATGAATAAATCGCTACGCCACCGGGTGCATAGCCTAACAATGTCCCAAACGGGGCGTCACTGCTTGTCGATCCTTTGCTCATTTAGCCTGACCTCAAATTAATGCAGCCCGGGCAGTTGGCGAAACAAAACTCCCTCTTCTTATCCTGCCGCAGGCACTTACCAGACAGAGGTGTAACGATGATACCACTCATTCGTTTCGCTAATCGTGCCGTTAAGGAAAATAACCCTGCAGCCGGAAACAAAAGTGATATCGTTATCGGTGATATAACAAAAAAACAACGCAACATCAGGAGTCGACAATGAGCACACCCTCGCATCTGAATGCCCAACCGCTGGTCTGGGGACACGGCCCGCGGACGTTTGAGGTGTTCCTTGAGCCCACCTGCCCCTACTCTGTCCGCGCGTTTAATAAACTCGACGATCTGCTCGATGAGGTCGGCGCCGATAACGTGACCATCAAGATACGCCTGCAGTCGCAGCCGTGGCATCTGTTCTCCGGGGTTATCGTCCGCTGCATCCTCGCCGCGTCCACCCTGCCGCACGGCAGAGAGCAGGCGCATAAGGTGATGCAGGCCGTGGCCGACCATCGGGAAGAGTTTGAGTTTACCGATCACTGCAGCGGGCCGAATATGAACGCCACGCCGCAGCAAATCATTGAGCGCATTGAACGCTACAGTCACGTGCTGCTGGGGGCCGCCTTTGCCCGCCCGGAGCTGCAGGACGTGATCAAGTGGCACAGTAAATACGCCCGTCAGAACGGCATCCATGTCTCGCCGACCTTTATGGTCAACGGCCTGGTGCAGCCGGATCTGGGCAGCGGCGATGATGTCAGCGTGTGGGCCGCGCGGATTATGGCCTGAGGTCACCTGCTACACTTTTTGTACATCCACGAAAAAGGCAAACCAGCATGTCAGAGCAAAACTACCAGCCACCAAAAGTGTGGGAATGGAAGCAAAACAGCGGCGGCGCGTTCGCCAACATCAACCGTCCCGTTTCCGGCGCGACTCATGAACGCGTCCTGCCGGTAGGAACCCATCCGCTCCAGCTATACTCACTCGGCACACCCAACGGCCAGAAGGTGACGATCATGCTGGAGGAGCTGCTGGCGCTGGGCGTCAGCGGCGCGGAGTACGACGCCTGGCTGATACGCATTGGCGAAGGGGATCAGTTTTCCAGCGGCTTTGTCGAGATCAACCCGAACTCGAAGATCCCGGCCCTCAGCGACCATTCCACCACGCCGCCGACCCGGGTATTTGAGTCCGGCAACATTCTCCTGTATTTAGCGGAAAAATTTGGTTTCTTCCTGCCGAAAGATCCTGCCGGTCGCACCGAAACCCTCAATTGGCTGTTCTGGCTGCAGGGCGCGGCACCGTTCCTCGGCGGCGGCTTCGGCCACTTCTATAACTATGCGCCAGTGAAGATCGAGTACGCGATCGACCGCTTTACGATGGAAGCCAAACGCCAGCTCGACGTGCTGGACAAACAGCTCGCCCGCGGTCGCTATGTGGCCGGCGAGGAGTACACCATCGCCGATATGGCTGTCTGGCCGTGGTATGGCAACGTAGTGCTGGGCAATGTCTATAACGCGGCGGAGTTCCTCGACGCCGGGAGCTATAAAAACGTGCTGCGCTGGGCGCAGGATGTCGGCAACCGCCCGGCCGTCAAGCGCGGACGCATCGTCAACCGCACCAACGGCCCGCTCAATGAGCAGCTGCATGAGCGCCATGACGCCCGCGACTTTGACACCCAAACGGAAGATAAGCGCCAGGCGTAAGGTCTTCACCCTTTCCCGTTGACGGGAAAGGGTTCCCACTACAGGACGGTTCCGCCTGCGAAGCCGTCCTGTTTAGCTTTCCAGCCGATAGCCCGCCAGAAAATAGCGCATCGCCATACCCGACCCACCTTCTTTGAAGAAATCCATCACCATATCCCTGTCCAGGCCATAGCGACGGGTGAGGATCCCCGCTTCCCAGGCGCTGAGCTGGCGGTCGCCGGTTTTTTCAAACATGCGGTGCGAGTAGCCGAGCACAAACCCGCGTTTATAGTCGGCGCAAAAATTCGCCGCATGCGCGGCGGTGTCAGCATAGGATGCCTGTAGCCCCGCCATTAAGCCTTTGCCAAAATGATTTTCCATCGCGCCCTCCCAATCGTTATATAATAAATTATATAGCGTTTTTTTGAGCGAGCGGTAGCGCTATTTATGACGGTTGCGCTAGCGTAAATACTTCTCAAACCATGCCAGCGTGCGTTGCCAGGCCAGATCAGCCGCAGCCCGATCGTAGCGCGGCGTGGAATCATTATGAAAGCCGTGATTCACGCCCTGATAGAAATAGGCCTCGTAGACTTTATGGTGTTCCTTCAACGCCTGTTCATAGGCAGGCCAGCCTTCATTAATGCCGCTATCGAGGCCGGCATAGTGCAGCAGCAGCGGTGCTTTAATTTTTTCAACCTCCTTCAGCGGCGGCTGGCGACCGTAAAACGGCACCGCGCAGGCCAGCTCGGGGATCGCCACCGTCGCCGCGTTGCTGACGCCGCCGCCGTAGCAAAAACCGGTGATACCGACCTTCCCCGTCGCCTGTGGATAGTTCGCCATAAACGCGACCGCCGCAAAAAAATCATTCATCAGCTTCACGGGATCGACTTTCTGCTGTAGGGCGCGGCCTTCATCATCATTCCCCGGATAGCCGCCGACGGCGCTCAGGCCATCCGGCGCCAGCGCGATGTACCCCGCTTTCGCTACCCGCCGGGCTACATCTTCAATATAGGGGTTCAGGCCGCGGTTCTCATGCACCACCACCACAGCGGGCGCTTTGTCGGCTATTTTTGTCGGCGTCACCAGGTAAGCCCGCACTTCGCCGTGACCGTCAGGAGAGGGATAATGAATATACTCCGGGCGGATATCCGGGTCGGTGAACGGTACCTGCTCTGCCAGGGCATAGTCGGGCTTCAGCAGATTAAACAGCGCCAGCGCGGTCATCCCGCCGACAGTATATTTCCCCGCCAGCTGGAGAAACTCGCGTTTACTGATTTTGCCGTGGGCATAGTAGTCATAATATTCGAGCAACTGCTGCGGGAAATCTTTGGCCGTTAATCGCGTCATCACCCTGCCTCCGTTGTTAAGCGCTCTTTAAGCAAAGCAGAAGCCCGGACATACGCCAGCCCAGAAAAGCATGAAACGGGGAGAAACAGCCCAGCGGCTAACACCGCCGGGAGAGAAGGGATCAGTGTTTCACTTTGGTCAGACGATCAAGGTAGCCCATCACAAAGGCCGAAAGCACGAAGGTCAGGTGGATAATCACGTACCACATCAGCTTATTGTCCGGGACGTTTTTCGCATCCATAAACACCCGCAGCAGGTGAATAGAGGAGATCGCCACGATGGAGGCGGCAACCTTATTTTTCAGCGAAGTCGCGTCCATTTTGCCCAGCCAGCTGAGTTTTTCTTTACCCTCGTTAATATCCAGCTGCGAGACAAAATTTTCATACCCGGAGAACATCACCATCACCAGTAAACCGCCCACCAGGGTCATATCCACCAGCGACAGCAGGGTCAGAATCATATCCGACTCGCTGACGCTAAAAATATGCGGCAGTATGTGGAAGATCTCCTGAAAAAATTTGATGGTCAGCGCAATCAGACCGAGCGAGAGGCCAAAATAAACCGGCGCCAGCAGCCAGCGCGAGGCGTACATAGCATTTTCCAGAAAGCGTTCCATAAGATCCTGTCAGTTAACATAAACGGCCGCCATTATATCGCAACAGGGTAACGCTTATGCAACATCAGCCGCCCGCGTCATCTGCAGGCGGCCAGAAACGGTTTCTTTAAAGTATGACCTCAAAGTCCTGCAAAGCGGAGTAGCCCTCGCTTTGTAGGCCAACCATTGAAGCAGCCAGCAGGCCAAATTTCGCGCCGACCCATTTTCCCTTCCCGGCAGCAAAACAAAGAGGAACCTTCCGCCACTCCTCCTCGGCTCGCCAGGAAAATTGACACAGGCCGCTTTCGCCTACGGCCACCTGCAGCTGACACTTGCCGCACTTAAGCTCAGCAAGAACCTGACGAGTTTCGCGCACCACGCCCGCATCGCTCATCCAACCGTGTCGCCACACGAGCCGGTAACCCCCTTGCCCAAACTCCACCAGCAAAGCGGCGTAGCGTTCGCCGTATACGATCAGGCCTCCGGCATCACCGTCCTGAGCGGCATATAACGTTACGCTTGTTTTCGCGCTAAAAGTTAGCGCCGGGAATTTCTGCAGCAACAACTGCGGCGCCCAGTATAACGCTCTCTGTCCATCGACTTCGGATAATGGGACGCAGCGTAATCGAAGTTCGCCTTTCGCTGGCAGCAGCCACTCAGGGCTGGGGTTAGCCTGCCACTGCCACTGTATTCCCGGTTGGCCTTGCGCAAAATAGTCGCTGGTTTGCGGCGCCAATGCCGGTGAAGGCGTTAACCCTTTAGGACGCTGCCAACGTAAAACCGGCTGTCCGACGCCGCAGTTGCCAATCTGCTCACCGATACGCGGCCAGCCATCGTTACCCCAGGACATCGGCTGGAGGTGAACCACGCGGCCATAGAGGTGTAAGTCCTGGAAATGAACAAACCAGCATTCGCCCTCCTCACCCTCCACCCAGCCGCCCTGATGTGGTCCATTTATCGAGGTGTTTCCCTGGAAAAGCACGTTTTTGGCTTCCCAGGGCCCCGTCATCTGGCGCGCGCGCAGTACCGTCTGCCAGCCATTTTCAACCCCGCCCGCAGGAGCAAAGATGTAGTACCAACCGGCGCGTTGATAAACCTTTGGCCCCTCAAGGGTAGGTAAATCGCAGCAGCCGTCATATATAATCTGCCCTTCGCCCAGCAATTCGCTGGCGTCCGGCGCCATCGCAAACAACTGCAGTTTATGCTTGATGCCGCTGCGGCTATGGGCGAAGGCATGTACCAACCAGGCCTGACCATTGTCGTCCCAGAACGGGCAGGGATCTATCCAACCTCTGGCCTCGCGCAGGCAGTGCGGAGCGCTCCATTCCCCCCACGGATCCTCGGTATGGCAGATAAAAATACCTTCATCTGGCGTGCTGAAGCAGACCCACAGCTTGCCATCGTGCCAGCGAATCGACGGCGCCCATACGCCCTTACCCGGCTGATACCGGTCATAACCAGGTAGCGGCAGTTCATCCATAACGTGGTTGATGATAGTCCAATTAACCAAGTCCGTTGAATGCAGGATCGGTAAAGCGGGCACATGGTTAAAACTGGAAGAGACCATAAAGAAATCATCGCCTACGCGCACGATATCCGGGTCGGAATAATCGGCGCATAAGATAGGATTCTGGTATTCAGAAGGGGTCATATTTCGCATCTCCTCAGGCCTTTTCCGGAACGGCGTTTAGCGGCAAATGCGTCTCTGAATGCCCCTGCTGCTGACGCATGGACAGCTCGCGCTGAATTGTCTGCATCATTTTGTCATCCAGCTTATAGAAACGCGCCAGCCACCACAGGAGCAGGTAAGATAGTGATGGACCGAGGGTTAACAGCCCCACAATTCCCATTGTCGCCAGCGGAGTCTGCGCCGTTACGCCCGCCTGATAGCCAAATAGCCCAAGTGAAAAACCTACGGCGGCGCCAGCAACCGCCATGCCCATTTTCAAAGCAAACAGATTACCGGAATAGGATAATCCCGTGATGCGACGGCCAAACTTCCATTCGCCATAATCGGCAGCGTTGGCCATCATGTTCCATTTAAACGGCTGGTACATCTGATGGAAGAAGCCGACCAGGAAGTATAAAGGGAACACCACCGGCAGCCAGGTCGGCGGCACAAAGAACATTACGACGCCAACCAGGACCAGCAGGAGGTTGATATTTTTAAACAGCGATACCGCGCGATAGCGCTTGGCCAGCCATCCGGCGGCGATGCTGCCGATAATCGTGCCAACGACGCTGGTGGAAACAAAAGCTGATTTCATGGCCGTTCCCGCCGCTGACTCCACACCGCCTAACATCAGGTAGGTTGCATAATAGAGCGTGGCGGCGCTGCGCATAACCCCGGCCATACTGGAGAAAAAAGTAATTATCGCCACAATACGCCACTGGTCATTCGCCAGCAGCTGACGGAGGTCTTCGCGTATGCTCCCCTGCTGTTCAACAGCTGGAGCCACGCGTTCTTTGGTAGAGAAGAAGCAAAAAGCCAGCATTACAATAGCGATCGCGCCCATGATTCCCATTGTCGCCTGAAAACCAAACTGCTTATTTTCTTTACCGAAAAAATCCACCAGGAACAGGGTTGCGACAGAAACCATCAGACCGGCCAGAGATGAGATCGTAAAACGATATGACTGGGCTGAAAGGCGATCCTTCTCATCACGCGTAATGACTCCGCCCAATGCGCAGTAGGGAATATTGATAAAGGTGTAACACAGCATGAGTAAGGTGTAGGTCAGGTAGGCATAAACCAGTTTACCCGATGCGCCAAATTCCGGAGTCGTGAAGGTCATTACCGCCAGCACGGCATAAGGTACGGCAAACCAGATAAGCCACGGGCGAAAATGGCCCCAGCGGGTCTTTACACGGTCTGCAACAATGCCGGTTAGCGGATCGGTAATCGCATCCAGAACCCGCGTCACCAGGAACATCACTCCGACTGCGGCAGCAGAAAGCCCGTAAATATCCGTATAAAACCATGTCAGAAACATGGTTACCGAAGAGTAAACGATACCGCAGGCTGCATCCCCCATGCCATATCCCAGCTTCTCCGCAAATGACAGTTTATTATCGTGATTCACAATATAATCCCTCTCAGATGAAGTGGTATTCACTGTAGAGGCAGGATAAAAACTATCCTATTGTCATTTTTCGCATCGGGTTTATGTTTTCTGTTAACTGAGAAAGTTGTCACACATCTATAAGATTGGTCTTACAAGTTATTGCGCCACCTATTAAAAAGCTGGCGCAAGGCCAGCCTGAGGAGAAAAGTGGAAAGGGGGAGGTTACTTCGCTTTGACGGTCTCTTCGCCCACCAGCCCGATCTTGAGATAGCCCGCCTGATGCAGGGTATCCATCACTTTCATCATCGTCTCGTAATCGACGGTTTTATCCGCGCGGAAGAAGACGGTGGTATCTTTTTTGCCGGCGGTCAGGCTATCCAGGGCGTTAATCATATTCGCTTCGGTAACCGGGTCGTTGCCGAGGAACATGCTCTTATCCGCCTTCACCGACAGGTAGATGGGTTTTTCCGGTCGCGGTTGCGGCTGGCTGGAGGAGGCCGGCAGATTGACCTTCACGTCGACCGTCGCCAGCGGCGCGGCCACCATAAAGATAATCAGCAGAACCAGCATGACGTCGATAAACGGCGTCACGTTGATCTCATGCATTTCGCCGTTATCGTCCAGGTTTTCATTAAGACGCATCGCCATAGCCGATCAACCTACCCGTAATTTCTGCGCGCTGCGCACCGGCTTCACGCCGCTGGCGCTGAGGTCCAGATCGCGGCTTTGCAGCAGGAGTACCTGAGCGGCGACGTCGCCGAGCGAGGCCTTGTAGCTGCCGATCATGCGGGCGAAGATGTTATAGATGACCACCGCCGGGATGGCGGCGAACAGGCCGATGGCCGTCGCCAGCAGCGCTTCTGCGATGCCCGGCGCTACCACCGCAAGATTGGTGGTCTGGGTCTGGGCGATGCCGATAAAGCTGTTCATGATGCCCCAGACGGTACCAAACAGGCCCACAAACGGGGAAATGGCGCCGATGGTCGCCAGATAGCCGTTACCGCGCCCCATATGGCGACCAACCGCCGCAACGCGGCGCTCAAGGCGAAAACCGGTTCGTTCCTTGATGCCTTCATTGTCTTCGGCACCGGCAGAGAGTTCGAGTTCGTTCTGCGCTTCATTGATAAGCTGGGTGGTGAGGCTTTTCGCCTCAAAGGCGCTGGCGATATCGCTGGCCTGATCGAGAGAGCGGGCTTCCGCCAGCTGCTGCTGTTCACGTTTGAGGCGACGCTTGCTGGCAAGGATTTCCGCCCCTTTACCGAAGAAGATGGCCCATGTGACGACCGACGCCAGAATCAGGCCAATCATCACCACCTTAACGACAATATCGGCATGATGATACATACCCCAAACGGAGAGATCCGCCTGCATCAAATTATTACCCACGCTCTATCTCCACGACGATAATCACAAAATCTGCCCACAATAATATCAAAACGACATCGAATTGATAGTGGTTCTCATTAGTATTTACACTGTGCAGCAAATCACGTTTATTTTCCTTGCGCTTACGCAGTAAAAAAGCGGCTAACCGCGGGCCTGGTAAAATTTTCGCCTGTATCGGCGGTGCGCTGGTACAGAAAAGCAGATTCATGTTAGTTTAGACGTCCAGACGTATAAAAACAGGTTCGTCAACATGGCTGATAAACATCTTGATACCGCGCTGGTCAACGCCGGGCGGAGCAAAAAGTACACCCAGGGCTCAGTGAACAGCGTTATCCAGCGCGCGTCATCGCTGGTTTTCGACACCGTCGAGGCCAAAAAGCACGCCACCCGCAATCGGGCCAACGGCGAGCTGTTCTACGGTCGTCGCGGCACCCTGACCCATTTCTCGCTGCAGGAAGCGATGTGCGAGCTGGAAGGCGGCGCCGGCTGCGCCCTCTTCCCCTGCGGCGCCGCGGCGGTGGCTAACACTATCCTGGCGTTTGTCGAGCAAGGCGACCATGTGCTGATGACCAATACCGCCTATGAGCCAAGCCAGGACTTTTGTACCAAAATTCTCGCCAAACTCGGCGTCACCACCAGCTGGTTCGATCCCTTAATCGGCGCCGATATCGCCCGTCTGGTTCGCCCTGAGACCCGCGTGGTGTTCCTCGAATCGCCCGGCTCGATCACCATGGAAGTGCACGATGTGCCGGCGATAGTCGCCGCCGTGCGTCAGGTCGCCCCGGAAGCGATTATCATGATCGATAACACCTGGGCGGCGGGGATCCTGTTTAAAGCCCTGGATTTTGGCATTGATATTTCCATTCAGGCAGGCACCAAATACCTGATCGGCCATTCCGACGCCATGGTGGGCACCGCGGTGGCGAACGCGCGCTGCTGGCCGCAGCTGCGTGAAAATGCCTACCTGATGGGGCAAATGCTGGACGCCGATACTGCCTATATGACCAGCCGCGGCCTGCGCACCCTGGGCGTGCGCCTGCGTCAGCATCATGAAAGCAGCCTGCGCATCGCCGAGTGGCTGGCGCAGCACCCGCAGGTGGCGCGGGTAAACCACCCCGCCCTGCCCGGCAGTAAAGGTCATGAGTTCTGGAAACGTGATTTCACCGGCAGCAGCGGGCTATTCTCGTTTGTGCTCAGCAAGCGCCTCAATGATGCCGAACTGGCGGAGTATCTCGACAATTTCAGCCTGTTCAGTATGGCCTATTCGTGGGGCGGCTTTGAGTCGCTGATTCTCGCCAACCAGCCGGAGCAAATCGCCCACATTCGACCGGATGCTGAAGTCGACTTCAGCGGCACGCTGATCCGCCTGCACATTGGTCTCGAAAATGTTGACGATCTGCAGGCGGATTTAGCAGCGGGCTTCGCGCGTATCGTGTAAAGTGACAGTCAGTGGCAACAATAGCGGACGCTTTTTAGCAAAGCGGCCGCTTTTGTTGCGCCCGGGATCAAGGTGCTCGGGCCTCTTCAGGAGTACACTAGTCAACAATACGGTACCACTTAGGAAAGTCCATGGTTGTCATTCAAGAGATTGTCGCCGCGCTGTGGCAACATGATTTTGCCGCATTGGCGAACCCTCACGTTGTGGGCGTTGTATATCTGGTTATGTTCGCGACCCTGTTTCTGGAAAACGGGCTGCTGCCCGCCTCCTTTTTACCGGGAGACAGCCTGCTGCTGCTCGCCGGCGCGCTGATTGCTAAAGGCGTCATGGACTTTGTGCCCACTATCGCCATTCTGACCGCCGCCGCCAGCCTCGGCTGCTGGCTGAGCTATGTGCAAGGGCGCTGGCTGGGCAATACGCAAACGGTGAAAGGCTGGCTGGCGCATCTGCCGCATAAGTACCATCAGCGCGCCACCTGCATGTTTGACCGCCACGGCCTGCTGGCGCTGCTCGCGGGCCGTTTTCTGGCGTTTGTCCGCACCCTGCTGCCAACCATGGCCGGGATTTCTGGCCTGCCGAACCGCCGCTTCCAGTTCTTCAACTGGCTGAGCGCCCTGCTGTGGGTCTGTGTGGTGACGGGTCTTGGCTATGCGCTGAGCATGATCCCGTTTGTGAAGCGCCATGAAGATCAGGTGATGACCTGTCTGATGATCCTGCCGATTGCCCTGCTGCTGGCTGGCCTGCTCGGCACGCTGTTCGTGGTCATTAAAAAGAAATATTGCAGCGCCTGACGCTTACCTGCCGGGGGGCCTGCGCCCGCCCGGCCGCCCTTTCCCGGTATTACATCCCCTGCATCGTGCGAATACGCGCGGCGTCTTCTCCCGGCGTCAAACCGAAGTAGCGCTTAAACTCGCGGCTGAACTGCGAAGGGCTTTCATATCCCACGCGCATCGCCGCCGCGCTGGCCTTCATGCCGTCATGGATCATCAGCATTCGTGCTTTGTGCAAACGGTAGTTTTTCAGATACTGCAAAGGAGAAGTGCTGGTCACCGCTTTAAAATTATGGTGAAACGCTGACACACTCATATTCGCTTCCGCCGCCAGCCGATCGACGCTGAGGTTTTCGGTGTACTGGCTTTCGATATGCTTGAGCACGCGACTTATCAGGCTGAAGTGGGTCTGCCGGCTGACCAGCGCCAACAGCGCGCCGCCGCAGGGCCCCGTCAGCACATAATACAGAATTTCGCGGACGATTTGCTTGCCAAGGATCCGTGCGTCCAGCGGCCGCTCCATCACGTCAAGCAGCCGTTCGGCAGCGCACAGAATATCCTCCGAGAGTACCGCGGAGTTTATCCCGCTGGAGGCGACCGCGGGCTGAAACAGCGGATCTTCGCCAATATCCATCAGCAGCTCTTGCAGTTGCAGGATATCGACGTTCAGGCGCATCCCGGCGAGGGGCACCTCCGGGGTGGCAAAGGTTTCGCACTCGAAAGGTAGCGGCACGGTCAACAGTAAATATTCGTTTGTATCGTAGCGAAAAGTCCGTTCATTGATATAACCAATTTTATGGCCCGAAAAGAGAAAAACGATCCCCGGCTGATACATCACCGGCGTCCGGGGCCCCGGTTGCGTTCCGTACAGCAAACGGACGTCAGGCAGCAACGAACTTAACATTTCGTGCTTATCTTTCAGCAGGTTAATCTTCTCCGTTAATGTCCGACATATCTCTGCGTGTTGCATTGCCACCGTCTCTCCCGATGTTTCTTCACCTGTACATTGTGCGCAGGCCGCTACAAATTCTCCAGCCATATGGAGAAATAGGCAAGACATCGGCAGGAATGTGCATTGAGGGTCAACGGCGCCAGGACCACAATAACCTTCATCGGGCAGCGGTATCGTCCCTGTCGACGGTTTTACTCTTTGGAGGACTTAAGCAATGAATAATTTCGACCTGCATACCCCAACCCGCATTCTGTTTGGCAAAGGCGCGATTGAAAAGCTGCGTGAACAGATCCCGGCGGAAGCCCGCGTACTGATCACCTACGGCGGCGGCAGCGTCAAAAAAACAGGCGTCCTGGATCAGGTCCTCACCGCTCTGAATGGCCTGGATGTCCTTGAATTTGGCGGCATCGAGCCGAACCCGTCTTACGAAACCCTGATGAATGCGGTGAAACTCGCCCGGGAAGAGAAAGTGACCTTCCTGCTGGCGGTCGGCGGCGGTTCGGTGCTGGATGGCACCAAGTTTATCGCTGCAGCAGCCCACTACGACGCGGATATCGATCCGTGGGAAATTCTGGAAACCTATGGCAGCAAAATTGCCAGCGCCATTCCAATGGGCTCGGTACTGACTCTGCCGGCGACCGGTTCTGAATCCAACAAAGGCGCGGTCATATCGCGGAAAACCACCGGCGACAAACGCGCGTTTATGTCTTCGCACGTCCAGCCGCAGTTCGCGATCCTCGATCCGGTTTATACCTATACCCTGCCACCGCGCCAGGTCGCGAACGGCGTGGTTGACGCCTTCGTCCATACCGTCGAGCAGTACGTGACCTACCCGGTTGACGGCAAAATCCAGGACCGCTTCGCCGAAGGCATTCTCTTGACCCTGATCGAGGATGGCCCGAAAGCCCTGCAGGAACCGGAGAACTATAACGTGCGCGCCAATATTATGTGGGCGGCGACGCAGGCGCTGAACGGCCTGATCGGCGCAGGCGTGCCACAGGACTGGGCGACGCATATGCTCGGCCACGAGCTGACGGCGATGCACGGCCTGGATCACGCCCAGACGCTGGCTATCGTGCTGCCGGCGCTGTGGAATGAGAAACGCGATGCCAAGCGCGAGAAGCTGCTGCAGTATGCCGAGCGCGTGTGGAATATTACCGAAGGCTCTGACGACCAACGTATCGATGCCGCCATCGCCGCAACGCGTCAGTTCTTCGAGCAGATGGGCGTGCCGACCCGCCTTTCCGATTACGGTCTCGACGGTAGCTCCATCCCGGCGCTGCTGGCGAAACTGGAAGAGCACGGCATGACTAAACTTGGCGAACATCAGGATATCACCCTGGACGTCAGCCGCCGTATTTACGAGGCTGCACGCTAAGCGCTCCCCGCCTGATTCACCTCTCCTTACGTTAAACAAACGCCGGGGAGAGGTGTTTTTACTACCGTTTTTAGCTATTTCGTCCAGACTTAATGCTACCCCTCGGCGGATCCTGCTTCGCCGAGTTCATTAACAGGAGGAAGGCATGACACATCCAACCGTTATAAAACTGCACGACGGCAACCTGATGCCGCAGCTGGGTCTCGGCGTGTGGAAAGCTGGCAACGAGGAAGTCGTCTCCGCCATTCATAAGGCGCTGGAAGTCGGTTATCGCTCTTTTGACACCGCCGCCGCGTACCAAAATGAGACCGGCGTCGGCAATGCGCTGCACAGCGCTGGCGTCAACCGCGATGAGCTCTTCATCACCACCAAGCTGTGGAACGACGATCAAAAACGGCCGCACGAGGCGCTGAAAGAGAGCCTCAGCAAACTGAAGCTGGACTATGTGGATCTCTATTTAATCCACTGGCCGGTACCGGCTATCGGCCATTACGTCGAGGCCTGGCAGGCGTTGATCGAGCTGCAGCAGCAGGGGCTGACCAAAAGCATTGGCGTGTGTAATTTCCAGGTACCGCATCTGCAGAAGCTGATTGATGAAACCGGCGTCGCCCCGGTGATCAATCAGATAGAACTCCATCCACTTATGCAGCAGCGTCAGCTGCACGCGTGGAACGCCACCCACAAGATCCAGACCGAATCCTGGAGCCCGCTGGCCCAGGGCGGCGAAGGCGTCTTCGATCAAAAAGTCATCCACCAGCTCGCCGATAAGTACGGCAAAACGCCGGCGCAAATCGTCATCCGCTGGCATCTTGATAGCGGTCTGGTGGTGATCCCGAAATCCGTCACGCCGTCGCGTATCGCGGAAAACTTTGACGTCTGGGACTTCCGTCTCGACAAAGATGAGCTGGGAGCGATCGCGAAGCTGGACCAGGGTAAACGTCTCGGTCCTGACCCGGATCAGTTCGGCGGATAATGCACTCTCTTGCCATCGCCTTTAGCGCCTCGGCGTTAAAGGCGATGGCAGACCAGATGAATATCCTCTGGCTCCAGCGCAAACAGCGCCGGGTCGGGCTTATCCGCTAAGCGACATCCCTGAGCCAGATAAAAATCGACGGTGTTTTTGTTGGGGATCGACGAGATATAGAGGCCGGACGCCCCCATTTCTGGCAGCTGGTGCAGGGCATACTGAAACAGTCGCCGCCCCCAGCCCTGGCCGCGTGTTCCCGCCCCGACATAAAAGAATAATAGCTGGCGCAGCTCGCCATTCATGCCGCGAGGCAGCGTATCCAGCGCCGCTGCGGCAATCATCTGCTCATCGTCAAAAAAGGCGAAAAAAATACCGCCGCGATCGTAACAGGCCTCGTGAATCGGAGTATAAACCTGACGATCGTGAGGGTCCCAGCCACGCACGTCATAATATTCCCGATAAGCCCGCAGCTGACCGTTATCGAGACGGTAGAGCGTATCGATAATTTCGCTGCGGTCTATCTCCCAGAGCTGGTCCAGTTGTTGTCGCGACAGGATGACCGGCGTCATCACCTCTCTCCTTTTTTCACAGATGTTCCCGGCGAGCGATCCCGCCGGGCCAGCCGCTTAGCGTGATACGGCCTTCGGCTTAACGCGTTTTTTCGCGCCCGCAGCGGCAGGCGTCTGGCGTTGATGGGCGATCGGCGTGTGCTTGGTCAGCGCCGGACGAGTATGGCGGTTCTGGCGACGCGCTTCACGCATTTCGTCCAGGGTTGGCGCTGGCACCAGGCAGTCGCGGCGGGAGCCAATCAGGTGCTTCTTGCCCATCGCCTCCAGCGCCTGACGGATCAGCGGCCAGTTTGCCGGATCGTGGTAGCGGAGCAGCGCTTTGTGCAGACGGCGCTGTTTATCGCCCTTCGGCACCACCACCTCTTCGCTCTTATAACCAATTTTACCCAGCGGGTTCTTGCCGGTGTAATACATGGTGGTCGAGTTCGCCAGCGGCGACGGATAGAAGTTCTGCACCTGGTCGAGACGGAAGCGATGCTTCTTCAGCCACAGCGCCAGGTTCACCATATCTTCATCACGGGTCCCCGGATGAGCGGAGATAAAGTACGGGATCAGATACTGCTCTTTACCCGCCTGCTTCGAATAGGTGTCGAACAGCTCTTTAAAGCGGTCGTAGCTGCCCATTCCCGGCTTCATCATCTTCGACAGCGGTCCCTCTTCGGTATGCTCCGGGGCGATCTTCAGATAGCCGCCGACGTGGTGGGTCGCCAGCTCTTTGATATAGCGCGGATCTTCGACCGCGATGTCATAGCGTACCCCGGAGGCGATAAGGATCTTTTTGATGCCCTTCAGCTCGCGAGCGCGGCGATAAAGATTGATCGTCGGCTCATGGTTGGTATCCATGTGCGGGCAAATATCCGGATAGACGCAGGAGAGACGGCGGCAGGTCTGCTCAGCGCGCGGCGATTTACAGCGCAGCATATACATGTTGGCCGTTGGCCCGCCGAGATCGGAGATCACCCCGGTAAAGCCGGGCACGGTGTCGCGAATGGCTTCGATCTCATTAATGATCGAATCCTCAGAACGGCTCTGGATTATGCGTCCTTCGTGCTCGGTGATCGAGCAGAACGAACAGCCGCCGAAGCAGCCGCGCATAATGTTGATTGAGAAGCGGATCATCTCATACGCCGGAATACGCGCATCGCCATAGGAAGGATGCGGCACCCGCTTGTACGGCAGCGCGAAGACGCTGTCCATCTCTTCGGTGGAGAGCGGGATTGCCGGCGGATTGATCCAGATGTAGCGCTCGCCGTGCTTTTGCATCAGCGCCCGGGCGCAGCCGGGGTTGGTTTCGTGGTGCAAAATGCGCGAGGCGTGAGCGTACAGGACCTTATCGCCTTTCACCTTCTCGAAGGAAGGCAGCAGCACATAGGTTTTTTCCCACGGTTTGGGCCGCGGCGGTTGCACAGTAATGCTTTTCGCTTCCTGTTTTTTCGGCGCGACCGGTTTGTTATCGGCGCACGGCAGATCTTCACCGTACGGATGCGGGATGGGGTCAATTTTACCGGGCGTATCCAGACGGGTGGAGTCCACGCCGCTCCAGCCGGGCAGCGCCTCTTTCACCATGATGGCGGTATTGCGCACATCGCGGATCTGGTCGATGGTTTCGCCCATCGCCAGGCGATGAGCCACTTCCACCAGCGGACGCTCGCCGTTGCCGAACATCAGCATATCGGCCTTGGAGTCCACCAGCACCGAGCGGCGCACGGTGTCGGACCAGTAATCATAGTGGGCGGTACGACGCAGGCTGGCTTCGATGCCGCCGAGGATCACCGGCACATCTTTCCACGCCTCTTTACAGCGCTGGGTGTAGACGAGGGTAGCGCGGTCCGGACGTTTGCCCGCCACGTTACCCGCCGTATAGGCATCGTCATGACGTAGTTTACGGTCGGCGGTGTAACGGTTGATCATTGAGTCCATGTTGCCGGCGGTCACGCCGAAGAACAGGTTCGGTTTGCCCAGACGCATAAAGTCGTCTTTGCTGTTCCAGTCCGGCTGGGAGATGATCCCAACCCGGAAACCCTGCGCTTCCAGCATGCGGCCGCAGATAGCCATCCCGAAGCTCGGGTGGTCGACATAGGCGTCGCCGGTGACCAGAATAATGTCGCAGCTATCCCAGCCAAGTTGATCCATCTCTTCACGCGACATCGGTAAAAAGGGCGCAGGGCCAAAACAGGCAGCCCAGTATTGCGGCCAGGAAAAAAGGTCACGATCCGGTTGGATCAGGGATATTGCGCTCATATTGCTTCCGGGGAAAATGATAAAAAAATAACCAAAAGGGCGTGGATTATAAGCCGGAATGATAGTGGAAATGAAGGAGGATTTTCTCAAACCCTGACCGTGCGCCGGCCAGGGTCAAAGAGATTACGGCGCGGGATTCACCAGCATCTGGCCGATCGAGCCGCGATCGGCAAGCTCCAGCGTCTGGCTCAGATACTGGAACGGGAAGTGCGGCCACGACGGTTGAGCGTAATAGACCAGCAGCTCAACCTGCCCGTCGACCCACACGGTGTCCTTCCAGCCGCGATCTTCCGGGAAAGGAGACGAGCCGTTGACATTACGGATCTGGAACATCACCCCTTCAATATGGAACGACTGCGGGCGGTCGGCGCGCACCGTCCAGCGCTCCCAGGTCCCCTGCTGCGCCGTGATATCGATACGCTGCGGATCCCACAGCTGGCCGTTGATGCCCGGATCGTCGCCAAGGGTGATATCCCGGCTGCGGATCGGCGTACCGGAGAGCAGCTCGGTCGGCAGCAGGCGCACCGGCAGACTGTCGGTCACCAGCGGCAGCAGCCCGGTCGGACGCAGCGTCAGCACCAGCGTGGAGACCAGGATGCTTGACGGTTCAAAAAAACCGCGGATACGGTCGACGATGCTCGCCGCTTCGCCGCAGGTAATGGACACTTCATCGCCGTTAGTCATATCGACCAGAATTTCACGCCGCTCCCCCGGGGCCAGCGATAGCTGCTTGAGCGAAACCGGCGCCGGCAGGAATCCCTGATCGCCGGAAATCACATGCAGCAGTCGGCCATCGCTCATCTGCAGCTGATAGCGCCGGGAGTTGGAAGCGTTCAGCAGGCGCAGGCGCACCCAGCCGCGCGACACTTCAACATACGGGCTCTGCACGCCGTTAACCAGCAGCGTGTCGCCCACAAAGCCGCCGCTGCCCGGTTCGCTATATTCTGGCGTGCCGAAGTTATCCAGCCGTTTATCCTGAATAATCACCGGGAAGTCATCGACGCCATAGTGGTTAGGGATCGGCAGGTTCTTGCTGACCTCGTCTTCCACCAGCCACATGCCCGCCAGACCGTTGTAAACCTGTTTCGCCATCCGGTTCGGCGTGTTGGCCTGATACCACAGCGTCGCCGCGCTCTGGCGGATAGGCAGCACCGGCGCCCAGTCGGCGTTCGGCGACATCATGCGCGCCGCGCCGCCAATCAGCGGGCCAGGCACCTGCAGACCGCGGATGGTCATCGCCACGTTCTCCGTCAGGCGGTTGCTGTAGATAAGCTTGACGTCGTCTCCGTTCCAGACGCGGATCGTCGGCCCCATATAGCGGCCATTGATCCCCCAGACGGGGGCGCGGGTGCCGGGGGTAAACGACCAGTGGGAACGCTGCAGCGTCAGAAACAGCGGCTGGCCGCGACGAGATTCCAGCAGCGGCGGAACCGGCAGCGCAGGCTGCTGGCCGGCGGCATGGACCTTCAGCGGCGCGGCGCCAGCGCACAGCGCTACGCCGGAAGCCTTAATAAACTGACGCCGACTGAGTGACATATTAACTCCATGACATACTGACAAATGAAAAAGGGAATTCGTTTCCCGCCAGCAATACGCGCGCGTTGGCGGCGTTTCCTGTCTTATTGCTTTCCAGCCGCTTCGCGCTCGGCCACTTCGTTGTCCAGATCAGCGATTTTGGCGGCCATCAGCTCGCGGCAATGCGTCGCCAGCGCGCGCACGTTGTCTTTACCAAACTGAGTGGTATCTACCGGCGGCAGCATTTCCACAATCACCAGACCGTTGTTCCAGCGATTGAGCTTTATTTTATTCGATGTATTCGAGACACACACCGGAATAATCGGCACCCCAGCGGCAATAGCCGCGTGAAAAGCCCCGGTTTTAAACGGCAGCAGGCCGCGGCCGCGGCTACGGGTCCCTTCCGGGAACATCCAGAACGAAATTTTACGCTTTTTAAAAGCGTTGACGACTTCGGCAATAGTGCCGTGCGCTTTGGTTCGGTTATTACGGTCAATCAGCAAATTGCCCGTCAGCCAGTACAGTTGGCCAAAGAACGGGATCCACAGCAGGCTCTTTTTACCTACAGTGACCGTCGGAGCCTGCACGATATTCGACGCCGTCACCATATCATAGTTGTTCTGGTGGTTAGCGATGTAGATCGCGTTGCCATAGCTTTCCGCGTCGGCGGGTTTGCGTAGCTCTACCTTGAGGCCAAATACCGGAGATAAACGGCCAAACAGATGGCCGAAAGTGGCAACGTGTTTTGGATTACGTGGGCTGAACAAGCAGTACAGACAGCCAAGTACGCACACTACGATGCAATAAATGACCACGAAAATTACTCGAAAAATGAATAGCATAGCTACCTCTAAAACCCAAACCGCTTAGAATTATTCGCTGCTGGCAGAAGGCAGGCTCACAAGTTCTGCGCAGGCCGGGACCGTTCTTCCTGGGTCCCTGATGATGGACATTGTTAATCGCAACGCCTGAATAAACAACGATTTTGCGGCATTTTTTCGTTTCCTCCCGTCAAAGACGGGAGGAGACGCGCTTACTCTTCGCTATCGCCTGCCGCGGCACGACGCGGCGAGTCAATTTCCACGCGGTCAATTTTCTGCAGCCCGCGCATCAGCGAACCGCGGCGGCCGCGCTCGCCGGTGACTTTTTGCAGCTCTTCCGGACGCAGTTTGATCTTCCGTTTGCCGACGTGAATGGTCAGCGTACTCTGCGGCGGCAGAACAAACAGATGTGCCAGACCGTCCTGGCCGGCTGCGGCTTCCGCCGCCGGAATGCTGATAATTTTGTTGCCCTTGCCTTTCGACAGCTGCGGCAGATCGCTGACCGGGAACATCAGCATCCGCCCGGCGGCGGTGATGGCCAGCAGCATATCGGACTCATCCTCAATCACCAGCGGCGGCATCACGTGCGCGTTGTCAGGCAGGGTGATTAGCGCTTTACCGGCACGGTTGCGCGCCACCAGATCGTTGAAGGTACAGACGAAACCGTAGCCCGCGTCGGAAGCCATCAGCAGTTTCTGATCGTCGCTTTCCATTAGCATATGCTCCACGGTCGCGCCCGGCGGCAGGGTCAGTTTGCCGGTAAGCGGTTCACCCTGGCCACGCGCGGAAGGCAGAGTAATCGGATCGATGGCATAGCTGCGTCCGGTGGTATCGATAAACACCACCGGCTGGTTGCTCTTGCCCTTCGCCGAGGCTTTCCAGCTGTCGCCCGCCTTATAGCTCAAGCCCTGGGCGTCAATGTCGTGTCCTTTGGCGCTGCGCACCCAGCCCATCTGCGACAGAACGATAGTCACCGGCTCGGACGGCAGCATGTCATGCTCGCTCATCGCTTTCGCTTCTTCACGCTCGTGAAGCGGCGAGCGACGGTCGTCGCCGAAGGCATCGGCATCGGCCTGCAGCTCTTTTTTCAGCAGGTTGTTCATCTTACGTTCAGACGCCAGAATCGCCTGCAGCTGGTCGCGCTCTTTTTCCAGCTCGCTCTGCTCGCCGCGGATCTTCATCTCTTCCAGTTTGGCGAGGTGGCGCAGTTTTAATTCCAGAATCGCTTCCGCCTGGGTTTCGCTGATGCCAAAGCGCGACATCAGGGCCGGCTTCGGTTCATCTTCAGTGCGGATGATCTCAATCACTTCATCGATATTAAGAAACGCCACCAGCAAACCTTCGAGGATATGCAGGCGCTTCAGCACTTTCTCTAACCGATGGTTTAGACGGCGACGCACGGTATCGCGACGGAACACCAGCCACTCGCTGAGGATCTCCAGCAGGTTTTTCACCGCCGGGCGGCCGTCAAGGCCGATCATATTGAGGTTGATGCGGTAGCTCTTCTCCAGATCGGTGGTGGCGAACAGGTGGTTCATCACCTGTTCCATATCCACCCGGTTGGAGCGCGGGACAATCACCAGACGGGTCGGGTTTTCGTGGTCCGATTCGTCGCGCAGATCGTCAACCATCGGCAGCTTTTTATTGCGCATCTGCGCCGCAATCTGCTCCAGCACTTTGGCGCCAGAGACCTGATGCGGCAGCGCACTGATCACCACCGCGCCGTCCTCTTTACTCCACACCGCGCGCATGCGCACTGAGCCGCGCCCGTTCTGGTAGATTTTGCGAATTTCCGCCCGCGAGGTGATGATCTCCGCCTCGGTCGGGAAATCCGGCCCCTGTACGATATCCAGCAGTTCGTCGAGGGTGGTTTTCGGCTGCTCAATCAGCGTAATCGCCGCTTTGGCCACTTCCCGCAGGTTGTGCGGAGGAATATCGGTCGCCATGCCTACCGCGATGCCGGTGGTGCCGTTCAGCAGGATGTTCGGCAGACGCGCTGGCAGCATTTTCGGCTCCTGCAGCGTGCCGTCAAAGTTTGGCACCCAGTCGACCGTCCCCTGCCCCAGCTCGCTGAGCAGCAGCTCGGCATACTTCGACAGGCGGGATTCGGTGTAACGCATGGCGGCGAAAGATTTGGGATCGTCCGGCGCCCCCCAGTTTCCCTGACCATCCACCAGCGGATAGCGGTAAGAGAACGGCTGCGCCATCAGCACCATCGCTTCATAGCAGGCGCTGTCGCCGTGCGGGTGATATTTACCCAACACGTCGCCGACGGTGCGGGCGGACTTTTTGAATTTCGCGCTGGCGTTCAGCCCCAGCTCGGACATCGCATAGACGATGCGACGCTGGACCGGTTTTAAGCCATCGCCAATAAACGGTAATGCCCTGTCCATGATCACGTACATGGAGTAGTTCAGGTAAGCATTTTCCGTAAATTCATGCAGCGCAAGGCGCTCTGCCATATCGCTCATTAATCGTGGATCCTCAATCTGGGTACCGACCGTTCGGACGGCAAAACTACCCGCGATAATACCCGATCTCACGCCCTGAGTCACAGGCCGTGAGATCGGCTGAGGATTCCGTCACGCTTAATCAGGCCAGCGGCAGATAAATATCGGTTTGCAGTTCATGCTCAGCCACCTCATGGACAAAATTGAGGTAACGGAAGTACACCGGAAAATCCCGTAACGTCTCGCCTGAAGCGGGTAACCAGTCGCGATAGAGAAACCAAACGCTGTTCGCCAGCGTGTCCAGCGAGCCGTGATGGCGCACGACGGCGCAGCGTCCGCCGGGGATTTCGCCGTTAATCACGCCAAAGGCGTTTTCACCAACCGGCCGATCGACCGTACCGCAGATATCAAAACGAAATGCCTCCTGCGGGGTGGTCTGCGGATCGTCCCAGGCGATCCCCCAGGTATCGCTGGTGGCGACGGGCGATAGTCCGCTCGTCTTACGCCAGGCGATAAAACGCGCGGCGGTGGCGTTGACAAGGTCCGGGCTACCGCGATGTTGCAGTACGGCTATCCGGGTGGAGGGGCACGAAATAATGTTGACGTCCATCGACGTTTGCTCCTGTAGCGTATGTTTCGGTACGCGTCGATGCCACTCGGCCCAGTCCGGTTGTTGACGGAATTGGGTCGGGCTTTGGTCAAACGCGGTACGGAAGGCACGACTGAACGACTCCGCATTCTGAAATCCGGCATCAAGGGCAATATCAATGACTTTATCGCGGGGGTTGAACGCCAGGCGCCAACAGGCGCGTCGCAGACGCAACCACTGAATATACCGGTACAATGGAATGCCGGTATAAGCGCTAAATTGCCGGTGAAAATGGTAAGGCGAACTGTGCGCTATCGCGCTCAGCGTCTCCAACGACAGCGGCTCATCAAGATGGCGCGCAATGTACCTACAGACGCGCTGGAAGCGCCCGACATACGCCGGGCTGGCCTTAATATCGTTCATCGTCTCCTCCTCGCGACATACTCTGACAGAGCGAGGATCGCGATTCCTGACCGATCTTGCGCTTATCCGACGGAGACTTATGGCGCGATTTTACGGATCTGTTTAACGTCGATTTCTACCGAGTTCCAGTCCTTATCGACTTCCCCCTGAATTTCTACTGTGTCCTGCGGGCCGACGGTCACGCCGTTCCAGCGCTTGTGGTCGATATCGACATTGATCACCCCGGAAGCATCCTGGAATTTATACAGGTCATCAGAGATGCGCTCGACGATTTTACCGCGCAGGGTCACCCAGGTGTCATCGCGCAGCGACTTGGCGTTCGCCACGGTGGTCACCGCGCCGCTCGGCCCGGTGAAGCCGCCAGCCTGGGTGGTAGTGGTAGTCGACGGTCCGGTGAATCCTCCCTGCCCGGCGGCCAGTACCGGCATGGAAACCAAAGCAATAATCGCGGTCATCGCAGCAATTTTTTTCATCTTATATTCTCCCTTTTGTGTTGGTATGGCTCCTATTACGCCCGACAAAACTTAACGACTTCTTAAGCGGAAAAAAGAAATTTTAATGCTGTACATCACCCGCTTCAACGCGGTTTACTGCGCAAAGAAACGGGATCGTCGGAGGGAAACATGCGCATATTACTGGTGGAAGATGACAAGCTTATCGGCGACGGCATCAAAGCCGGGCTGAGCAAAATGGGCTTTAGCATTGACTGGTTTACCGCCGGGCTGGAGGGCAAAAATGCCTTATACAGCGCCCCCTACGACGCCGCAATCCTTGACCTCACCCTACCCGGCATCGATGGCCTCGATATTCTGCGCGAATGGCGCGATAAAGGCCGCCATGAGCCGGTGTTGATCCTCACCGCCCGCGATGCCCTCAGCCAGCGGGTGGAGGGCCTGCGCCTGGGCGCCGATGACTACCTGTGCAAACCTTTCGCCCTGATTGAGGTGGCAGCGCGCCTCGAAGCGTTGATCCGCCGCGCGCACGGCCAGAGCAGCAGCGAACTGCGCCACGGCAAGGTGATCCTCGATCCGAACCGCTTAACCGCCAGCCTCGACGGCGAAAGCCTGGCGCTGAAGCCGAAGGAGTTCGCCCTGCTGGAACTGCTTATGCGCAACGCCGGGCGCGTATTGCCGCGTAAGCTTATCGAGGAAAAGCTCTACACCTGGGACGACGAGGTCTCCAGCAACGCCGTGGAAGTTCACGTCCATCATCTGCGCCGCAAGCTCGGCAGCGACTTTATCCGTACCGTCCACGGCATCGGCTATACCCTGGGTGACGCATGAAACGACTTGCCCGCCTGAGCCTGCGCCTGCGCCTGACGCTGCTGTTTGCCGTACTGACCACCGCCGCCTGGGGGATGGCCAGCGTTATCGCCTGGCAGCAGACCAGCAAAAAGCTGGATAAGCTGTTCGATACCCAGCAGCTGCTGTTCGCTCGCCGCCTGAGCGTCATGCATTTCGATGAACTGCGCGCCCCGCCCGCCTTGCTCGGGGAAAAGAAAAAGGTACGCCACGGGCACATCGATGACGACGCGCTGGCGTTCGCCATCTTCACCCGCGACGGCAAAATGGTGCTTAATGACGGCGAGAACGGAGAGGATATTCAGTGGAATTCGCAGCGCGAGGGATTCAGCGATGGCTATCTGCGTGACGACGATGACGAGTGGCGTTTCCTGTGGTTAACCACCGCCGACGGCCGCTACCGCATCGCCGTCGGCCAGGAGTGGGATTACCGGCGCGAAATGGCGATGGATATCGTGACCTCGCAGCTCACCCCGTGGATGGTTGCCCTGCCGCTGATGTTCGTGCTGCTTATCGTGCTGTTAAGCCGCGAGCTGGCGCCATTGAAAAATCTGGCGCGCACGCTGCGCCTGCGCGCGCCGGACTCGGCGGATTCGCTCAGCGTGGAGAAGATCCCCGCCGAAGTTCGCCCGCTGGTCGAAGCGCTGAATCAGCTGTTCCGACGCACTCACGACGCCATGCTGCGCGAGCGTCGGTTTACCTCTGATGCCGCCCATGAGCTACGCAGCCCGCTGGCGGCGCTGAAGGTACAGACCGAAGTCGCCCAACTCTCCCTGGACGATCCCGAAGGGCGTGAGAAAGCGTTGGATCAGCTCCACCAGGGGATCGATCGCGCCACCCGACTGGTGGATCAGCTGCTGACGCTGTCGCGGCTGGACTCGCTCGCCCAACTGGATGATGTGCAGCAGGTCGCTATCGCCGATCTGCTGCAGTCGGCAGTGATGGAGATGTATCACCCGGCGCAGCAGTCCGGGATTGAGCTGCGCCTGCATCTTAATGCCAGCCATATCGTCCGCACCGGCCAGCCGCTGCTGCTCAGTCTGCTGGTGCGCAATCTGCTGGATAACGCCGTACGCTATAGCCCGCGCGGCAGCCAGGTCGATATCACGCTCAACGCCCGCGAGTTCCGGGTGCGCGATAACGGCCCAGGCATTAGCCCGCAGGCGCTCTCGCGTATTGGCGAGCGTTTTTATCGTCCGCCGGGGCAGGAGGCGCCGGGCAGCGGCCTGGGCTTGTCGATCGTCCGGCGCATCGCCTCGCTGCACGGCATGCAGGTTGATTTTGCCAACGCGCGCGACGGCGGCTTCGAGGCCCGCGTGTACTGGTAGCGAGATTATTGCTCATTTGGCAAAAGACTTTGCACATTTTGCTCATTTTACTGCCCCGCTTCGCGGGGTAAGATCGTCGGCAATTTTCATATATGAGGGTAAAAAATGAGCAACATCCTGATTATCAATGGGGCGAAAAAGTTCGCGCACTCTAATGGTCAACTGAACGACACCCTGACCGAGGTCGCGGAGAGTTATCTGCGCGACGCCGGGCACGATGTTAAAAGCGTTCGCGCCGAAAGCGAGTACGACGTAAAAGAAGAAGTACAGAATTTCCTGTGGGCCGATGTGGTGATCTGGCAGATGCCGGGCTGGTGGATGGGCGCTCCGTGGACGGTGAAAAAATATATGGATGACGTCTTTACCGAAGGCCACGGCTCGCTGTACGCCAGCGATGGCCGTACCCGCTCCGACGCCAGCAAAAAATATGGCTCCGGCGGCCTGGTGCAGGGGAAAAAATATATGCTTTCTCTGACCTGGAACGCGCCGATGGAAGCCTTCACCGACAAAGACCAGTTCTTCCACGGCGTCGGCGTTGACGGCGTTTACCTGCCGTTCCATAAAGCCAATCAGTTCCTCGGCATGGAGGCATTGCCGACCTTTATCGCCAACGACGTGATTAAAATGCCTGATGTCCCACGGTATATCGCAGAATATCGCAAGCATCTGGCGGAAATTTTTGGTTAACTAGGGGTCTATGCTCTACATATTTCGAGTTATTGGAACCTGGAGTATGACAAGATCCACACAGAAGGAGTTGAGTTAACCATGTTAACAGTGATTGCAGAAATCCGTACCCGCCCGGGCCAGCACCACCGCCAGGCGGTTCTCGATCAGTTCGCGAAAATTATTCCGACCGTTTTGCAGGAGGCCGGCTGCCACGGCTATGCGCCTATGGTGGATCATGCCGCCGGCGTCAGCTTCCAGACCACGGCGCCCGACTCTATCGTCATGGTCGAGCAGTGGGAAAGCGTCGCGCATCTTGAAGCACACCTGCAAACCCCGCACATGAAAGCCTGGTCGGAAGCGGTCAAAGGCGATGTGCTGGAGACCACCATCCGTATTCTGCAGGCCGGCGTTTAAGTCCGCCGACTCAGTAATGCCATGAAAAAGGGAGCCTGAGGCTCCCTTTTACGTCTGGCGCAGCGTACAGACTTACACTTCCAGACCCGCCATATCGCCCTTCTCCTGCAGCCAGTTGCGACGATCTTCCGAACGCTTTTTGGCCAGCAGCATATCCATTATCGCCGTGGTCTGCTGCTCATCCTCATCGCTGATCACCAGCTGCACCAGGCGGCGGGTATTCGGGTCAAGGGTGGTTTCGCGCAGCTGCATCGGGTTCATCTCACCGAGCCCTTTAAAGCGCTGGACGTTTGGCTTGCCCTTCTTGCGCTTTAGCTGCTCCAGCACGCCGGTTTTTTCTTCTTCCGTCAGCGCGTAGTAAACCTCTTTACCGAGGTCGATACGGTACAGCGGCGGTAGCGCCACATAGACGTGCCCCTCTTTCACGAGGGTACGGAAATGTCTTACGAACAGCGCGCACAGCAGGGTGGCAATGTGCA
The DNA here is from genome assembly GCF_001808265.1 of Klebsiella sp. HMSC16A12. Lineage (NCBI taxonomy): Bacteria > Pseudomonadati > Pseudomonadota > Gammaproteobacteria > Enterobacterales > Enterobacteriaceae > Klebsiella > Klebsiella sp. HMSC16A12. Next base: position 34,757 of record NZ_KV792651.1, on the reverse strand, counting down.
GACCATCGGAGTCCGCATCCGCCAGAATACAAATTTTACCGTAGCGCAGCTGGCTTAAATCATCGCTATCCGGGTCAATACCAATCGCCACCGAAATGTCGTGCACTTCTTGCGAAGCTAAAACTTCATCGGAAGAGACTTCCCAGGTATTAAGGATCTTGCCCTTCAGCGGCATGATCGCCTGATATTCGCGATCGCGCGCCTGCTTGGCTGAGCCGCCCGCCGAATCCCCTTCGACGAGGAACAGCTCGGTACGGTTCAGATCCTGGGCGGTACAGTCCGCCAGCTTACCCGGCAGCGCCGGACCGCTGGTCAGCTTTTTGCGCACCACTTTTTTGGCGGCGCGCAGACGGCGCTGGGCGCTGGAGATGGCCATCTCCGCCAGCAGCTCCGCGGCCTGCACGTTCTGATTCAGCCACAGGCTGAAGGCGTCCTTCACCACGCCGGAGACGAACGCCGCGCACTGGCGCGACGACAGGCGCTCTTTGGTTTGCCCGGCGAACTGCGGATCCTGCATCTTCACCGACAGCACGTAGGCGCAGCGATCCCAGATATCTTCCGCTGACAGCTTCACGCCGCGCGGCAGGATATTACGGTACTCGCAGAACTCACGCATCGCGTCGAGCAGCCCCTGACGCAGGCCATTAACGTGCGTCCCGCCCTGCATAGTCGGGATCAGGTTCACGTAGCTTTCGGTCAGCAGTTCGCCGCCTTCCGGCAGCCACAGTAGCGCCCAGTCCACCGCCTCCGTCTCGCCGGAGAAGGCGCCGACGAATGGTTTTTCCGGCAGCAGCGGCAGGCCGTTCACCGCTTCGCTCAGGTAATCGTTCAGGCCATCGGCATAGCACCAGCTCTGCTCGCTATTGTTCACCTGGTCGCGGAAAACAATTTCCACGCCCGGGCACAGCACCGCTTTCGCTTTTAACAGGTGGGTCAGACGTGAAACGGAAAAGCGCGGGCTGTCGAAGAAGCTTTCGTCCGGCCAGAAATGGACGCTGGTCCCGGTATTGCGTTTGCCGCAGGTGCCGGTGACGTGCAGGTCTTCCACTTTTTCACCATTTTCAAAGGCGATGCTGTAGACCTGACCGTCGCGACGCACGTTGACCTCCACGCGTTTTGACAGGGCGTTGACCACCGAGATCCCCACCCCGTGCAGGCCGCCGGAAAACTGATAGTTTTTATTGGAAAACTTACCGCCCGCATGCAGCCGGCAGAGGATCAGCTCAACCGCCGGCACGCCCTCTTCCGGGTGGATGTCGACCGGCATCCCACGACCATCGTCAATGACCTCCAGGGACTGGTCGGCATGAAGGATAACTTCCACGCGTTTGGCGTGGCCTGCCAGCGCTTCATCCACACTGTTATCAATAACTTCCTGACCAAGATGGTTAGGACGAGTGGTGTCGGTATACATGCCCGGACGGCGGCGCACCGGCTCTAGCCCGGTGAGTACCTCAATGGCATCAGCATTATATGAAGATTGCGTCATGGTGTGTATTCGTAGGTCGTTCAGGGCCGTTTAGCGCAGGCCGAGAAATTCGATAATCTGAGTGAAATGATCGTCAAAGCCGACAAATGCGTGATTACCGCCCTCCTCTACCGTCTGCCGGCAAGAGGCGTAGTAATGCACGGCCTGGCGGTAATCAAGCACTTCATCCCCGGTCTGCTGCAGCAGCCAGAGTAAATCCGGCGCTTCGAGCGGGTCGATTTGCATGACTTTGAGATCGTAAATATGGCGAGACTCTAGCACATATTGCTGCCCGGTGTATGGATTCTCATTGTGGCCGAGAAAATTGTTTAGTAGTTCAAACGGCCGCACCGCCGGGTTAACCACCACCGCCGGCAGCATAAAGCACTGCGAAAGCCAGGTCGCGTAGTAGCCGCCCAGCGACGACCCTACGACCCCCAGCGGCTCGCCGCCGTGCTCCAGCACGATGGACTCCAACAGCTCCGCCGTTTCCGCCGGGTAAGGCGGCAACTCCGGCACCACCATGGTGATCTCAGGATAGTGCTGCGCCAGCCAGGTCTTTAACGCCGTCGCCTTCGCCGAGCGCGGAGAGCTGTTAAAGCCATGCAGATAAAGGAGCGTCGCCATCAGTAGCCTTCTGAAGCAATATCCGGATGAAACGCGGCGCCTTCCAGGCGGCACACTTCGGTGGTCAGCGTCCCGTCAGGGTGAAGCTCCAGCCAGCGCCAGCCCGGTGACACCGTATCCAGAGTGAAATTGGCACAGTGCGGTTTAAACTGGACGCAGGTCGACGGCGTCGCCATCATGCGCCGGCCATTCCAGTCGAGATCCAGTTCCTGATGAATATGGCCGCACAAAAGATGCTTCACCCGCGGCCAGGCGCTCAACGCGCTGTCCAGCGCGCCGGCATTGCGCAGACTATGCTGATCCAGCCAGCTGCAGCCGGCCGGCAGCGGATGATGGTGCAGCAGGAGTAAGGTATAGCGCTCCGGCGCCTCCGCCAGCTTATGTTCGAGCCACTCCAGCTGGAAGTCGCTCAGCTCGCCATGGGGAACGCCAAACACCTGGCTGTCGAGCAGCAGGATCTGCCAGCGATCGCCGAGAAACACGCGCTTGGCAGGGGAAATGCCCGCCTCCTGCAGGGTGCTGTACATCGCCGGCTGGAAATCATGGTTGCCCGGTAGCCAGACGCAGGGTGCAGCAAAACTCGCGATGCCCTCAGCAAAATGCTGATAGGCCGCGGAGGAGTGGTCCTGCGCCAGATCGCCTGTTGCGACAATCAGATCGCATGGACGCTGTGAGGCATGAATGGCCGACAGTACGGCCTGATAGCTATCCCAGGTATTGATGCCTAACAACGTTTCATGCTTTTCAGCAAACAGGTGAGTATCAGTAATTTGTAATATCCTGACTCTGGCCTCACCAGCCAGAGGTAGGTTTAACAGGCTTTCCAAATGGTGTCCTTAGGTTTAACGACGCTAACAAACCGGAATCGCCATCGCTCCATGTGCTAAACAGTAACGCAGCCAGTCGGCCAAAAACTGGTTAATTTGATGCTTTTCGTCGCGTTGATGCAACTTTTTATTAGGATAATCATATCGCGCTTTGAAGCGAAAGATCTGCTGACTCGAACACACTTCGGCCACCATGGCGTCATGGTAGAGGCGGACGGTCATCGATGGCAGGCTCCAGTAGCTCACTGCAGGCAGAGTCTGCTCTATTGCCACCAGAGTAGTGTAGCGGGTCGATTCAACTATCGTTAACCGATACTGCGCGCTTCCCACCTGATAGCTTACCTTCTCACCCGCTGCATCCGTTCGCGGCAACAGGCGGCGCAACTGCGCGAAGTTGGTCTCGCACAGGCGCATCATCTCAGGGAAGTCAGGTGTATAACGCTTCATTTTGTCCACTCATTTCGTAAATTGTGATAATGCAATTGCAGCCATTGCAAGGCGATGACAGAGGCTGCGTTGTCGATTTTCCCCTCTTCTACCCACTGGTAAGCCTGCTCCCGACTCACCACATGCACCCGAATATCCTCGTTTTCCTCGGCCAGGCCGTGAATGCCTTTTGCCGTCGATGCATCAACTTCTCCCACCAGGATCGATAACCGTTCGCTGGTGCCGCCGGGACTGGCCAGATAGCTTAATATTGGTTTCGTCCGCCCAACTTCAAGCCCGGCCTCCTCCAGCGCTTCCCGACGGGCAACATCTTCCACCGTTTCACCCGCTTCAATCATGCCGGCGACCATCTCCAGCAGCCACGGGCTCTCGCTGGTATCATAGGCGGCGATACGGATTTGTTCGACCAGCACCACTTCGTCGCGCACCGGGTCAAAGGGTAGCAAGACGGCGGCGTGCCCGCGCTCAAAAATTTCACGGGTGATTTCGCCACTCATGCCGCCGTTAAACAGGCGGTGGCGAAAACGGTATAAATCGAGCGAAAAAAAACCACGATATAGCGTTTCGCGTGCAATAATTTCTACATCATTTTTGGAGAAGGTAATTCCCTGCTGCGTGGGTTTGCTCATTGTCATGTCCTGCGAATCTGAAATTAGGGATTTCCAAACCGTTTGGCTACCGTTTTACGGTCCGTATGTTAGATTGGTGCAAATTACCGCCGGATGGCACGTAACGCCAACTTTTTACGGCGGCAGAATCGATACAATCAGCGGAATTTTTCTTAGAATTAGACCAGCGCTAAATGCTTCACAACAAGGAATGCAAATGAAGAAATTGCTCCCCATTCTTATCGGCCTGAGCCTGACCGGGTTCAGCGCCATGAGCCAGGCGGAAAACCTGCTTCAGGTTTACCAGCAGGCACGCATCAGCAACCCCGATCTGCGTAAATCGGCAGCCGATCGTGACGCCGCGTTCGAAAAGATCAACGAAGCGCGCAGTCCATTACTGCCTCAGCTTGGGCTGGGAGCGGATTATACCTATAACAATGGCTATCGCGACAGCAACGGCATCAATTCAAACGTCACCAGCGGCTCGCTGCAGTTAACGCAGGTTCTGTTTGATATGTCGAAATGGCGCGCCCTGACGCTGCAGGAAAAAACGGCAGGGATTCAGGATGTCACGTATCAGACCGATCAGCAAACACTGATTCTGAATACCGCGACGGCCTATTTTAAAGTGCTGGCCGCCATCGACACGCTCTCCTATACCGAAGCGCAGAAACAGGCTATTTACCGCCAGTTGGATCAAACCACGCAGCGCTTTAACGTAGGCCTGGTGGCGATCACCGACGTACAGAACGCCCGTTCACAATACGATGCCGTGCTGGCGAACGAAGTCACCGCGCGTAACGATCTCGACAACGCCGTCGAAGAACTGCGTCAGGTCACCGGTAATTACTATCCGGAGCTGGCCTCCCTGAACGTGAATGGCTTCAAAACCAACAAGCCGCAGGCGGTCAACGCCCTGCTGAAGGAAGCGGAGAACCGCAACCTGTCGCTGCTGCAGGCGCGTCTGAACCAGGACCTGGCTCGCGAGCAGATTCGCCAGGCGCAGGACGGCCATTTGCCGACGCTCAGCCTATCCGCGTCGAGTGGGATATCGAATACTAGCTACAGTGGTTCAAAAACCCATAATAATCCTCAGCAATACCAGGATAACGATGCCGGGCAGAACCAAATCGGCCTGAACTTCTCTCTGCCACTGTATCAGGGCGGCGCGGTGACCTCGCAGGTCAAACAGGCGCAATACAACTTCGTTGGCGCCAGCGAGCAGCTGGAAAGCGCCCACCGCAGCGTCGTGCAGACTGTGCGTTCATCGTTTAACAACGTGAACGCCTCCATCAGCAGCATCAACGCCTACAAACAGGCGGTGGTCTCTGCGCAAAGCTCCCTGGATGCCATGGAAGCTGGCTACTCGGTGGGTACGCGTACTATCGTTGACGTCCTCGACGCCACCACTACGCTGTATAACGCTAAGCAGCAGCTCTCGAATGCGCGCTACAACTACCTGATCAACGAGCTGAACATTAAGTCGGCGTTAGGTACCCTGAACGAGCAGGATCTGGTCGCCCTGAACAACACGCTGGGTAAACCCATCTCCACCTCCGCAGATAGCGTCGCGCCGGAAAATCCGCAACAGGATGCCACCGCTGATGGCTACGGCAACACTACCGCGGCGGTGAAGCCGGTGTCCGCACGAACCAACCAGAGCAGCGGCAGCAATCCGTTCCGTCAGTAATTCTCATACTGTGATGCGCATCGCCTGTCCGTCGGCCAGGCGATGCGTTAAACGTAAGGCAACGTAAAGATCCCCCGCTTAGCGCCCCTCTTCGCTTCATTTTCCACCACTCATCCTCTATCCTGAGCGTTAACACACGCCATACCACTGGGTCCTGGAAGACAAATATGAAACGGACAAAAAATATTAATCATTCGTCGTTCCGCAAAAGCTGGAGCGCACGCCATCTGACGCCGGTCGCGCTGGCCGTTACCGCGGTCTTTATGCTCGCCGGTTGTGAAAAAAGCGACGAAACGGTGTCGCTGTACCAGAACGCCGATGACTGCTCCGCCGCCAACCCGGGCAAAGCAGCCGAATGCACCACGGCCTACACCAACGCGGTAAAAGAGGCAGAGCGCACTGCGCCGAAGTATGCCACCCGCGAAGACTGCGTCGCCGAGTTTGGCGAAGGCCAGTGCCAGCAGACGCCAGCCCAGGCGGGCGTCGCCCCGGAAAACCAGGCGCAGGCGCAAAGCAGCGGCAGCTTCTGGATGCCGCTGATGGCCGGCTACATGATGGGCCGCCTGATGGGCGGCGGCATGGCGCAACAGCAGCCGCTGTTCAGCTCGAAAAATCCGGCCAGCCCGGCCTACGGTCAGTACACTGACGCCAGCGGCAAGAGCTATGGCGCCGCCCAGCCGGGCCGCACCATGAACGTGCCGAAAACCGCGATGGCGCCGAAGCCAGCCACCACCACCACCGTCACCCGCGGCGGCTTTGGCGAGTCGGTAGCGAAACAGTCGACCATGCAGCGTAGCGCCGCAGGCTCAACGTCCTCTTCTCGCTCAATGGGCGGCTAAGCAACATGGAAAGAGTCAGTATTACCGAGCGCCCGGACTGGCGCGAGAAAGCGACCGAGTACGGTTTCAACTTCCATACCATGTACGGCGAGCCCTACTGGAGCGAAGAGGCGTATTACAAGCTGACCCTCGCGCAGGTGGAAAAGCTGGAAGCGGTCACCGCTGAGCTACATCAGATGTGCCTCCAGGTGGTGGAAAAAGTGATCGCCAGCGATGAGCTGATGACCAAATTCCGCATCCCTAAACACACCTGGGGTTTTGTACGCCAGTCGTGGAAAACCAACCAGCCGTCGCTCTACTCACGTCTCGACCTGGCCTGGGATGGCGTCGGCGAACCGAAGCTGCTGGAGAACAATGCCGACACCCCGACCTCGCTGTATGAAGCGGCCTTCTTCCAGTGGATCTGGCTGGAAGATCAGCTCAACGCCGGCAAGCTGCCGGCGGGCAGCGACCAGTTCAACAGTTTGCAGGAAAAGCTGATCGATCGCTTCGGCGAGCTGCGCGAGCAGTTTGGCTTTCAGCTGCTGCATATGGCCTGCTGCCGCGATACCGTTGAAGATCGCGGTACCGTGCAGTATCTGCAGGACTGCGCCGCTGAAGCGGGGCTGGCGACGGAATTCCTCTACGTTGAAGATATCGGCCTGGGCGAAAAAGGCCAGTTTACCGATCTGCAGGATCAGGTGATTGGCAATCTGTTCAAGCTCTATCCGTGGGAGTTTATGCTGCGGGAGATGTTCTCCACCAAGCTGGAAGACGCTGGCGTCCGCTGGCTGGAGCCGGCGTGGAAAAGCATTATCTCCAACAAGGCGCTGCTGCCGATGCTGTGGGAGATGTTCCCCAATCACCCTAATCTGCTGGCGGCCTACTTCAGCGAAGATGCTCACCCGGAGATGGAGAAGTACGTCATTAAGCCAATCTTCTCCCGCGAAGGCGCTAACGTGTCGATCGTTGAAAATGGCAAAGTGGTGGAGGCAGTAGAAGGCCCGTACGGGGAAGAAGGCACCATCGTGCAGGCGTTTTACCCGCTGCCGAAGTTTGGCGATAGCTATACGCTGATTGGCAGCTGGCTCATCAACGACCAGCCTGCAGGGATCGGTATTCGCGAAGACCGGGCGCTGATCACCCAGGATCTGTCGCGCTTCTATCCGCACATTTTCGTCGAATAATGCCGCGCTCCGGCGACGGTAAATGCCGCCGGAGCGCGCTATCATCAGGCGCCAACCAACACCGACAGCATGCTCAGCGAGCCCATCTCGATACCATCGACCGGGATCGTCATCGCCTCAACGCCATCCCACGTCCCCAGGACATACAGCAGCGGCAGGAAATGCTCCGCCGTCGGATTGGAGAGCGAGCCCCCTTCGTGTGCCAGGTAGTTAACCAGCGGGTGTTGCTCGTCCAGCCCCTGCCATTGCAGATTCGCTTTCACGTAGTTATTGAAGGACTCTGCCCAAGGGTACGGCGTGTTCTCGCCATGCCAGCGGGCGGTGCGCAGGTTATGCACCACGTTGCCGCTGGCCACCAGCATAATGCCTTCATCACGCAGCGAGGTCAGTTTCCGCCCCATTTCGAGATGCCAGGCCGGCGGTTTGGTGCTGTCGATGCTCAACTGAACCATCGGGATATCCGCCTGCGGATACATTTTAATCAGCACGCCCCACGAGCCATGGTCAAATCCCCAGGCTTCTGTATCGAGGGTGACCGGCACCGGCGAGAGCAGCTCCACCAGCCGTTGCGCCAGCGCCGGAGAGCCCGGCGCCGGATAATGCGTGTCATACAGCGCCTGCGGAAAACCGCCGAAGTCATGAATGGTCTTCGGCGCCTCCATCGCCGTTACGCCCGTACCGCGCGTAAACCAGTGCGCAGAGACCACCACGATCGCTTTCGGACGCGGCAGGGTTTCGCCCAGTTGAGCCCAGGCGCGGGTATAACGGTTGTCTTCCAGCACGTTCATTGGGCTGCCATGGCCGAGAAACAACGCGGGCATTCGGGTACGGGACATGATGATATCCTTAGGGTGTCAATGTGATGTGCTCACATTACGCGCTTTTGCGCCAGGATAAACTCAGATAACCATGATGATGATCGTCAGAAAATTTGAATGTAATTCGCGGTAAAGGGACGTGTCCCGTACGCGCATCCTCAGGCAATATACTCGTATGTAATTATTTTCACAGGGAGAGAAGCGATGTCATCACCCTTAATATTGACGCTGTTAGCCGGTAGCGCAACCTTCATTGGCGCCATATTCGGCGTGATTGGCCAGAAACCCTCTAACCGCCTGCTTGGCTTCTCCCTCGGCTTTGCCGCCGGGATTATGCTATTAATTTCGTTGATGGAAATGCTGCCTGCCGCGCTGGCCGCCGAGGGCATGTCGCCGCTGCTCGGCTACGGAATGTTTGTTGTCGGCCTGCTGGGTTACTTTGGTCTTGACCGCCTGCTGCCGCACGCCCACCCGCAGGATCTGATGACTCCCGCCATGCCGCGCCCGCGCAACTTACGCCGCACCGCTATTCTTCTGACGCTGGGGATCAGCCTGCATAACTTTCCGGAAGGGATCGCCACCTATGTCACGGCCAGCAACAACCTCGAGCTTGGCATGGGCGTCGCCCTTGCCGTCGCCCTGCACAATATTCCGGAAGGACTGGCGGTTGCCGGACCGGTGTATGCCGCCACCGGCTCGCGCAGCAAAGCGGTGCTCTGGGCCGGGCTTTCCGGCATGGCGGAAATTTTGGGCGGCGTGCTGGCGTGGTTGATTCTGGGGAGCCTGGTCTCGCCGCTGGTGATGGGCGCGATCATGGCTGCCGTCGCCGGGATTATGGTGGCGCTGTCGGTCGATGAACTGATGCCGCTGGCGAAAGAGATCGATCCGCAAAGCAATCCAAGCTACGGCGTCCTGTGCGGGATGTCGGTCATGGGGCTGAGCCTGGTGGTACTCCAGACGATGGGCATCGGTTAAAGCGCAGAAACAACACAGCCCACTAACAAGTGGGCTGTGCTCGGGCATAGCGAACCGCTATTTAGCTGGCTTTACGCTCATGTTCGCGACGATAGGCCACCAGATCTTCAATCGTGACTACCGCCATATTGTGCTGCTGAGCGAACTTGATGCACTCCGGCGCGCGGGCCATGGTGCCATCGTCATTGGTCAGCTCGCACAGCACGCCTGCCGGTTTAAAGCCAGCCAGGGTCACGAGGTCGATAGTGGCTTCGGTGTGGCCGCCGCGGGTCAGTACGCCGCCCGGCTGCGCACGCAGCGGGAAGACGTGACCTGGACGGTTGAGATCGGAAGGTTTCGCGCCGTCGGCGATGGCCGCGCGGACGGTGGTCACGCGGTCGGCAGCGGAGACGCCGGTGGTCACACCTTCGGCCGCTTCGATGGTCACGGTGAAGCCAGTGCCGTAGGCGCTGGTGTTGTTCTCTACCATCATCGGCAGATCCAGCTGTTTGCGGCGATCTTCGGTCAGGCACAGGCACACAATGCCGCTGCCGTGACGAATGGTCAGCGCCATCTGCTCAACGGTCATGGTTTCAGCGGCGAAGATCATATCGCCTTCGTTTTCACGGTCTTCATCATCAAGCACCATCACGCCGCGGCCTTCGCGCAGGGCGTCCAAAGCGTGTTCCACACGTTCAAAAGCGGTACCAAAAGAAGAAAGGAGCGTCTGATTCATGGTAAAAAAACCTCATTAAAATTATGGTTACCAGAATCAGGGCAGTCTTAGGAGCGCCGGTTTAGCGGCAAAAGTCAACGCGAGCGGGCCTGGGCCCGACTGTGCCGTTACTCTCTCCCATCCGGACTTTAACCGTCGGCCCCGGAATTACACCGGATCTGCTGACCTTCCCGTAGTCACGGGAAGCGCTCGCGGGCTTTCAACGCCATGGTTGATTTACCGCCGGTGGGGAATTTCGCCCCGCCCTGAGAATAAGCGAGATAACTATAACGCTATTGACTATCCTCGGCAATGCATAAGCTTCAAACATTTCTGGTTTATAGGCGGCCTGGTTCGCACTACAATGATCAATCATCCGACCCGAGCAGGAAACCACCATGATTGACCCGAAAAAAATTGAACAAATCGCCCGCCAGGTCCATGAGTCGATGCCAAAAGGACTTCGCGATCTGGGTGAGGATGTTGAGAAGAAAATCCGCCAGGCGCTGCAGTCGCAGCTGACCCGTCTGGATCTGGTTAGCCGCGAAGAGTTTGACGTGCAGACTCAGGTGCTGCTGCGGACCCGGGAAAAACTGGCGCTGCTGGAGCAGCGCCTGAATGATCTCGAAAACCGCCCGGCGGCGACGCCGGGCAGCGAAGAGCAGCAGTAAAAAACGGGCCCCTGGGGGCCCGTTTTGCGTTTGGCTTAATGGGCGGCTTCCGCCTGACTACTCACCTGGCGACAGTACAGTTCATAGCGCTGGCAAAACCATTCACGATGTTCTTCATCCATATTGCCGACAATGGCCTGAAGATCAACTGGCTGGCCCTGGGCGTGCATTCTGGCGAAACTCCGCGCCAAAAAATCAAAATTCTTCATTGAATACATATCGTTATGGTTCATGCGCATACTCCTTCAGCGGTGGATGTTCTGATCAGTCATATGCCTTTTACTCACTTCAGTATTTACGCTTACCTTAACGCGATTTGTACGAAAAATGCGCTTAACATGATTATTTATTGCGCTAAATCATTTTCCACATGATTAAATAAAAACGGCCCGCGATACGTCTATCGCAGGCCGTGATGCTTCACCGTACAAACCGGTGAATAGCGAAAAGCTTATTTGTCGCTATCTTTTTGTATTTTCTTAATAATATTGGTAGTTGAGCAGCCATCTTCAAAGTTGAGCACCAGCACTTCGCCACCGTTCGCCCAGACCTCTTCACTGCCGGCGATCTGCTCCGGTTTGTAGTCGCCGCCCTTGACCAGCAGATCCGGCAGGATGCCAGCGATCAGGCGCTGCGGAGTATCTTCTTCGAAGGAGACCACCCAGTCGACGGCTTCCAGCGCCCCCAGCACGATCATCCGCTGTTCCAGCGGGTTCACCGGGCGGGTTTCGCCTTTCAGACGTTTGGTGGAGGCATCGCTGTTGACCGCCACGATCAGACGGTCGCCCAGCTTGCGCGCATTCGCCAGATAGGAGACATGACCGGCATGCAGAATGTCGAAGACGCCGTTGGTCATCACCACTTTCTCGCCGCGCTTGCGCGCCGCCGCAACCGCCTGTTTGAGCTCCTCTTCGCTCATCACGCCAAAGCCGGTCTCAGCCCGGCCGCGGACCGCGTTTTCCAGCTCGACAGGGGAAACGGTGGATGTACCCAGCTTACCGACCACCACGCCCGCCGCGGCGTTAGCGAAATAGCAGGCCTCTTCCAGGGTGTTGCCGGACGCCAGGGTCGCCGCCAGCACGCCAATCACCGTGTCGCCGGCGCCGGTCACGTCGTACACTTCCTGGGCCTGGGTCGGCATATGCAGCGGCGGACGCCCCGGCTGCAGCAGCGTCATCCCCTGCTCAGAGCGCGTCACCAGCAGCGCCGACAGTTCGAATTCGGCGATGAGCTTCATGCCGCGCTCAACGATCTGCGCTTCATCCTGGCACTTGCCCACCACCGCTTCAAACTCAGAGAGGTTCGGGGTGAGCAACGTCGCGCCGCGATAGCGTTCGAAATCGGTGCCTTTCGGATCGATCAGCACCGGCACGCCCGCTTCGCGTGCGAGTCGGATCATGGTCTGGACGCTGGTCAGCGCCCCTTTGGCATAGTCCGAAAGGACCAGCGCGCCAATAGAGCCCAGCGCCTGCTGAATGCGCTCGTGCATCGGCTGCGGATCGACGCCGGAGAAGCCCTCTTCAAAGTCGAGGCGGATCAGCTGTTGATTGCGCGACAGCACCCGCAGCTTGGTGATAGTCGGGTGAGTCGGGACGGAGACGAAGTCGCACTTCACATTGACGTTGGCCAGCGCCTGGCTCAGCGCGCGGGCGGCGTCATCAATCCCGGTCAATCCCACCAGGCGCGAGGTTGCCCCCAGCGAGGCAATGTTCATCGCTACGTTTGCCGCGCCGCCAGGACGTTCTTCGATATTTTCCACCTTCACCACCGGCACCGGGGCTTCCGGGGAAATACGACTGGTGGGGCCGTACCAGTAGCGGTCCAGCATCACATCACCCACCACCAACACTCCTGCACGTTCAAACTCCGGCAGCGTTACTTTCATGACTCTCTCCTGCGAGACGCAAACTTTGCGCGCGATAATAGCACACCCGATTTTATAGTTAAGCCATCAGCCATTTCTGCCAGCTGGCGCTGACCTGCTCGCGCTCCCGGCTGAAGGCCTCTGGCGCCACGTGTCCCGGCAGCTCCTGCAGGGCCAGGTGATGGAGCGCGTCACGCAAGGTGGTGTACGCGTGCGTTAAGGCGCGCGCTTCCTCCTCGTCCATGATGTCGTTCTGCGCCAGCAGCTCGAGAATACGCACATTATCAGACCAGCGGGTCAGCTTCGGCTTGTCGCTGGCATAGCGTAGGACCAGATACTGGGTAATAAATTCAATATCCGTGATCCCGCCGGCATCGGCTTTGATATCAAAACGATTGGGATGCTTGTTGCCGAGGTGGGCGCGCATCTTCTCGCGCATCTCGCGAACCTCGGTCTGCAGGGTTGCGCCCTCCCGCGGGGTGGTCAGGATATCGCGACGAATGGCGTCAAAGCGCGCCTGCAACGCCGGGTCGCCATAGACCACGCGGGCGCGCACCAGCGCCTGATGCTCCCACGTCCAGGCCTCGTTCTGCTGATAGTCGGCAAACGCGTCAGCGGTGGTAACCAGCATCCCCGCCGCGCCGGAAGGGCGCAGCCGGGCGTCCACTTCGTAGAGAATACCGGACGAGGTGCGGGTGCTGAACAGATGCATGATCCGCTGGGCCAGCCGCAGGTAGAACTGACGGCCGTCAATCTCCCGCTCGCCGTCGGTCATCACCTCCGCCGGGCAGTCATGGAGGAACACCAGGTCGAGATCGGAGCTGTAGCCCAGCTCCCAACCGCCGAGCTTACCGTAGCCGACGACGGCGAAGCCGCGCCCCTGGCGATCGTGCAGATGGGTCGGCAGGCCGTAGCGAGCCACCATCTGCCCCCATGCCTGCTGCACCACCGCATCGAGGATCGCTTCGGCAAGCCAGGTTAAATGATCGCTGACCTTCATCACCGGCAGGGTGCCGGCGATATCCGCCGCCGCGATATGTAGCTGCTGCGCCTGCTTGAACTGGCGCAACGCCTCCAGCTGCTGCTCTTCATCCTCTTCCGGCACCCGCAGCAGATACTGACGCAGCTCGTCGCGATAGGCATCGGTCGCCGTCGGCTGATAGAGGGTGTTGGGATCCAGCAGCTCATCCAGCAGCAGCGGGTGGCGCGCCAGCTGGCTGGCGACCATCGGCGATGCCGCGCAGGGCGTAATCAGGTGTTTCAGCGCGCCGGGGAATTCGCTCAGCAGTTCAAGATAGGTGGTGCGGGTGACGATGCCGGTCAACAGCGGCGTGATCCGCGCCAGAGGCAGCGGCGCATCGGCGCGCGAGCAGATTTCGCTCAGCAGATGCGGCATCAGCTGATCCAGCACCTGGCGGCCGCGCGGGCCGATGGTGCGCCGATCCAGCTCTTTGCGGAAATCGGCAATCAGCGCCAGCACGCTGCGGCGGTCGGCGTCGTTTAAATGCGCCAGCGCCGGACTGGCGTCATCTTCTTCCAGCGCATCCTGCCACAGCTCGCGCCAGTACTCGGCCAGCTGCTCATCTGGCGACTGAGCCTCGTCATCGCCGATCAGTTCATTAAACCCCCGCCGTACGTTGGCCATATGGTTCGCCAGCTGCGCGCTCAGCGTCTCCCAGTCATCGGTATGCATCCCCCACGCCAGTCTGGCGCGGTTCAGTTCATCCTGCGGCAGGGTCTGGGTCTGTTCATCGTTGATACTTTGCAGCAGGTTTTCCAGCCGGCGCAGGAACAGATAGGCCGCGCGCAGCAGCGTCGCGTCGCCTTCCGGCAGCAGATGCAGCTCATCAATCGCCGCCAGTGTCGGCAATAGCGCGCGCTGCTGCAGCGCAGGTTCGCGACCGCCGCGGATCAGCTGAAAGACCTGAACGATAAATTCAATTTCACGAATGCCGCCGGCGCCGAGCTTGATGTTGTCTTTCAGCCCGCGACGCCGCACTTCACGGGCGATCATGCCTTTCATGTTACGCAGCGACTGGATCACGCTGAAGTCGATATAGCGGCGGAAGACGAAGGGGCGAAGCATCGCGCGCAGTTCGCTGGCGTAGGCGCCGTCGTTATCGCCCATGATCCGCGCTTTCACCATCGCGTAGCGTTCCCAGTCCCGCCCCTGCTCCTGGTAATAATCTTCCAGCGCCGCAAAGCTGAGCACCAGCGGCCCGCTGTCGCCAAAGGGCCGCAGGCGCATGTCCACCCGATAAACAAAGCCGTCCTGCGTCGGCTGGTCGAGCGCCTTGATAAGCCGCTGCCCCAGGCGGGTAAAGAACTGGGCGTTATCCAGCTCGCGGCGGCCGCCGCGGGTGGCGCCATGCTCCGGCCAGGCAAAGATCAGATCGATATCGGAAGAGAAGTTCAGCTCGCCGCCGCCCAGCTTTCCCATCCCGAGGATCAGCAGCGGCTGCGGCTGACCCTCGGCGTTGCATGGCGTTCCCCACTCTTTACAGCAGGCGGCGTACAGCCAGTCGCGGGCGGCGACAATCAGGGTCTCCGCCAGGACGCTCAGCTGCTGCAGCGTCTCTTCTTCGCGCACCAGCGACAACGCCTGCGCCCAGGCGATGCGGACCATCATCTGGCGGCGGAAGAGACGCAGCTCTCGCATCAACCCCGCTTCGTCAGTGACGGCCTGCAGGCGCTCCTGCAGCCAGGCTTCGTAATGCCGCCACTCTTCCGCCGCCGGCGCGGAGTCCGCAAGCTCATTCAGCCAGCCCGGCTGAGCGATCACACTCTGTTCGACAAAATCGCTGAACGCCATCACCGACCTGGCCTGTGGGCTCAGTTCGGCAACGGGAAAATCCGTTGGCAGACGGTCAGCGACCGTCTGCCAGTGCTGCTGTAACTGCGGAGAAAGCGGCATCATAAGGGCTCCCTGGCCTGTAATTATCGTTTTCCACTATGCAGCCAGAACGGCTCGGCAGCCAGCGCCTGGCGACGGAAATATTCAAACACGCTGCGGTCGTCATGCTCTATCGCACGCTGAAGTTCCTGCCAGTTCTCCAGCCAGGGCGCGACGGCGTCGCCATAGGCGCCCGCCAGCAGCTGGACGCTGTCGATGTCGCGGGACAGCTTCGGCAACTGGTCAGCGGCATCTTCTACCGCCAGATGCTGCACGGCGCTGCGCAGCTCGGCCGCCACCCGCGAGAGGTGAATATCGGCAAACCGTTTGAACGAGCCGGCTATTTTTTTCTCTCCCGCCTCGTTGAGGAACGGACGCCACCCGCGCTGGACCAGCCATTCGGTCAGGGCCAGTTTGGCGCCAACGACCTCGGTGCGGAATAACGCTTCGTCGGCGGTGTCCGCAGCCAGCAGAACGGCGTCGGCGTCGTTCAGCAACGCGCGGAGGTGGGTGGTCGCCTTACGCGGCACGATGCCGCCAAACAGCACGAGGGCATGGCGCACGCGGGCTATCGCCAGCAGAATTTCCACTTTGGCTTTTGCGTTGCCGCGCAGCCAGATCTCGTCGTGATACAGCCAATGCGCCAGGGCGCTCTCCAGCGCCGCCTCCAGCCCCTGCTCCACGCTGGCCTTCGCTGCCACCGGCAGCACCGCCAGCCGGGTCACCGGACGCTCATTGTTACCTTGCGCCAGATGATACCCGCGCGCGGCTTTGCTCAGGCTCCCCTGACGCAGGACGCCGCTCTCCAGCAAACGATGCGCGAGGCGCAGCAGATCGGCGGTCTCCCCGGCGAGCAGCTCCAGCTCCAGTTCGCAGATCGGCTCCTGATGTTCGCCCGCCTTTACTTCGCCGCGATCGAGGGCAATCTCAATCTCACTCTTTCCTTCCTGGATCACCCAGCGTTCACGGGCAAAATCGGTGCTGAACAGCGGCTGGACATGCTCCGCCAGCGCGGCCGGAAGTTCCCCTTGCGGCCAGACCTCCGCCGGCAGGCGCTCAAGCGCCAGCTCCGGTTTATCCAGTGGAATATTATATTCCGGGCGCTGGTGCAGGCCGCCGACCACCCGACCGGCGATTTTCAGCGTCATCTCGTAACGCCCCTGATCGCCGCGGATGCGCAGCCCCATATCGTGACGACGCAGCCAGTTATCGGCGGTTTCGTAATAAATGTTCAGCAACTGGCCCGCGGGCGTATGTTTCGCCTCGAGCGCATTGAGCTGCTCGCGCAGCGTCTCTACCCCATCCTGAGCGACGATAAACTTGAGTTCGATTTCTTGAGCCATGACTGAATTCTTCCGCTTCTGTGCTGCGCCGACAAATTGCGGCGAACTTACGACAATATTTTTTGTCAGTAGATAGTATTTTGCGGTGAATCGCCATGCAACGCGCTTTTTGCCGGGCCACCTCCTGGATGATTCCGATTGTGGCGGAAAACTTTGCGTCGCTCTGGCGATGCCTCTACTATCGTTCCACTTTTTATGACCAAACGATGACCTGATGCCAAAATTACGCCTGATTACTTTTACTTTGCTCGCGCTTAGCGCCGCCACGGCGGTTCACGCAGAAGAAAAGCGCTACGTTTCCGATGAGCTGAACACCTGGGTTCGCAGCGGCCCGGGCGATAATTATCGTCTGGTCGGCACCATCAACGCCGGGGAAGAAGTGTCGGTACTGCAAACGAACGACAGCACCAGTTACGCGCAAATTCGCGACAGCAACGGCCGTACCGCCTGGATCCCGCTGAAAGAACTGAGCAACGAGCCCAGCCTGCGCACCCGCGTCCCGGATCTGGAAAACCAGGTCAAAACGCTGACCGATAAGCTGAATAACATCGATGCCACCTGGAACCAGCGCACGGCGGATATGCAGAAGAAAGTCGCCGGCAGCGACAGCGTGATTAACGCGCTGAAGGACGAGAACCAAAAGTTGAAAAACGAGCTGGTTGTCGCGCAGAAGAAGGTGAATGCGGCAAATCTGCAGCTTGATGATAAACAGCGCACCATTATCATGCAGTGGTTTATGTACGGCGGCGGTGTGCTGGGCGTCGGTCTGCTGCTCGGTCTGGTGCTGCCGCATCTGGTGCCAAGCCGCAAACGTAAAGACCGGTGGATGAACTAATTCGTCTTCTCTGCCAGACTTACGTATCATCTTGCGAAAAACGGATACGGGAGAATCAGGCGTGAAGAGTTATCTGGTCGGTGGCGCGGTGCGTGACGCGCTGTTAGGGCTGCCGGTCAAAGACCGAGACTGGGTGGTGGTGGGCGCCACCCCGCAACAGATGCTAGACGCGGGCTATCAACAGGTAGGCCGCGATTTTCCCGTGTTCCTCCATCCGCAAAGCCGGGAAGAGTATGCCCTGGCCCGCACCGAGCGCAAATCCGGCGCGGGCTATACCGGTTTTACCTGCTATGCCGCCCCGGACGTCACCCTCGAAGCCGATCTGCTGCGCCGCGACCTGACGGTCAACGCCCTCGCCCAGGATGCCGACGGCGCAATTATCGACCCCTACGGCGGACAGAACGATCTCCGTCAGCGCCTGCTGCGCCATGTCTCTCCCGCGTTTAGTGAAGATCCGCTGCGCGTGCTGCGCGTCGCGCGCTTTGCCGCCCGCTACGCCCACCTCAGTTTTCGCATTGCCGAAGAGACCCAGGCCCTGATGGCCGCGATGGTTGAGGCCGGCGAGCTGGCGCATTTAACGCCGGAGCGGGTGTGGAAGGAGACGGAAAGCGCATTAACTACTCGCAACCCGCAGGTATTTTTCCAGACGCTGCGCGACTGTCAGGCCCTCAAGGTGCTGTTCCCGGAGATTGACGCCCTGTACGGCGTGCCGGCCCCGGCGAAATGGCATCCGGAAATCGACACCGGCCTGCACACCCTGATGACCGTCACGATGGCCGCGATGCTGTCGCCGGATGTCGACGTACGTTTCGCCACCCTGTGCCATGACCTCGGCAAAGGGCTGACGCCGAAGGCGCTCTGGCCGCGTCACCACGGCCATGGTCCGGCGGGAGTCAAGCTGGTGGAGCAGCTCTGCGCGCGTCTGCGGGTGCCGAACGATATCCGCGATCTCGCGAAACTGGTGGCGGAGTACCATGACCTAATCCACACCCTGCCAATTCTGCAGCCGAAAACCCTCGTCAAACTCTTCGACAGCATTGACGCGTGGCGCAAACCGCAGCGCGTGCAGCAGATCGCGCTCACCAGCGAAGCCGACGTCCGCGGACGCACCGGTTTCGAGGCCAGCGATTACCCGCAGGGGCGCCTGCTGCTGGAGGCCTGGGAAGTGGCGCAGTCGGTCTCCACTAAAGAGGTCGTGGCGGCGGGCTTTAAAGGGGCGGAAATTCGCGAGGAGCTGACGCGGCGGAGAATTGCGGCGGTAGCGCAGTGGAAGGAACAGCGTTGCCCCCAGCCGCAAGGCTGAGGGCGCAGGCCTTAGAAGAAGACCACGTACACCGCTGCCGCGACGATAAAGCGGTAGATAGCGAACGGAATGAACGAGATCCGTTTGATCAGCTGCAGGAAGGTTTTAATCGCAATCAGCGCCACGATAAACGCCATCACGAAGCCGACGGCGAACATCGGGACGTCGCCCATGTTCAGGAAGCCGATGCTCTTGTAGACGTCCAGCACGGTGGCGCCCATCATCATCGGTACCGCCAGCAGGAAAGAGAACTCCGAGGCCGCATAGCGGCTGACGCCCATCAGCATGCCGCCGGAGATAGTCGCCCCCGAGCGGGAGAAACCTGGCCACAGCGCCAGGCACTGAAAGCAGCCGATGACGAACGCCTGACGGTAGGTCATATCGTCAATCCCGACCGCGCGCGGCTGTTTCGGCTTCAGCACTTCCGCTGCAATCAGCAATACGCCGCCGACAATCAGGGCGTACATCACGTTCACCGGGTTAAACAAGGATTTAATGGTGTCATGGAAAATCAGCCCCATCACCACCGCGGGGATCATGCCGAGAAGGATATGGATAAGCGACAAACGGCCGCTGCCCTGGCCTTCATGCGCCGGCGGTTTCCCGAAATGGATGCCGATCAGGCCGAACAGGCGACGCCAGAACATCACCACCACGGCGAGTATCGAACCTAACTGAATCACCACTTCAAAGGTATTTGCGGTATCACCTTCAAACCCCAGCAGGTGACCAACAATAATCATATGACCGGTACTGGAAACAGGTAAAAACTCTGTCAAACCCTCAACCACACCCAATATTGCCGCCACCAGCAGCGAGTGTATATCGCTCATCCAATTAAACCCTTTAAAAAAGTAAAATGAAAAAAACCAGGAACACGGTATCGTTCAACAGGCACAACCCGGCTGCCAGAGCGCGCGTAATCCGCAGCGTACAGGAAGTACACACGGATTCGTCCACCGTTCTGGAAGGACATCGCCAGTAAAATTGCCTGATGACCGGATGCTATGACCGGTATAAACGCAATTTGTTTAACAAGTATGACCTGAAAAGTTTTGTTTCAGATTAAGGCCACGTTCAATAATCACCCCGACGTTTGCCGCGCGAGCCACGGCGCCAGGTTTGCTGACTTTTATGCGCACCCATGGCGACTGGAATGTTTCCAGCAGCAGGTCGGCCACCTCTTCCGCCACCCGCTCCACTAACGCAAATTTTCCCCCCTCCACATGCGCGATCACGCGCTCGCTGATATCAGCATAGCTGAGGCAATCGCTGACATCATCGCTGGCGGCCGCCTTGCGGTTATCCCATGCAATTTCGATATCGAACACCAGCTTCTGCTCAATGGTTTGTTCCCAGTCATAAACACCAATGGTGGTGATTACCGAAAGTTGCTCTATAAATACAATATCCATCACGCCCTGCCTGCTTTTTAGCTAAACCGGATACCACTTCCGGCGAATTATGCGTATTATCCACAGATGCAGAGAATACAACGACATTTTCAAAACGGAACAGCGTTATGAGTGCAATCGCGCCTGGACTGGTACTCCTCGCCTACCTCTGCGGCTCCATTTCCAGCGCCATTCTGGTATGTCGCCTTGCTGGCCTGCCCGACCCACGCGACAGCGGCTCAGGCAACCCCGGGGCCACTAACGTACTACGAATTGGCGGAAAAGGGGCGGCCGTAGCGGTACTTATTTTTGATGTGCTGAAGGGCATGCTCCCGGTGTGGGGCGCCTGGGCGCTGGGCCTTACGCCGTTCTGGCTGGGGTTAGTGGCGATTGCCGCCTGCGTGGGCCATATCTGGCCAGTCTTCTTTCATTTCCGCGGCGGTAAAGGCGTCGCCACGGCCTTCGGCGCTATCGCCCCCATCGGGCTCGATCTCACCGGGGTGATGGCCGGGACCTGGCTGCTGACCATCCTGCTCAGCGGCTACTCTTCCCTGGGCGCTATCGTCAGCGCGCTGATCGCCCCGTTCTACGTCTGGTGGTTCAAACCGCAGTACACCTTTCCGGTGTCGATGCTCTCCTGCCTGATCCTCCTGCGCCATCACGACAACATTCAGCGTCTGTGGCGCCGCCAGGAGAGCAAAATCTGGACCCGCGTGAAGAAGAAAAAAACGCCAGAGCAGAAGTAATCTCCCCTCCCGGCTCCGCCAGCCGGGGAACTCCCCTGCGCTAATCGCGCCTTTCACCCGCCCTTTTACGCTTCCTCGCAATCAAAGGCGATCATCGCCACATCCTCCTTTTGTAACAATACGTTAGCAGCATGGAAAGGCAAAAGTTGCGCTGGCGGCTGGCGGCGCGGCGCAACCCGATCCGCCGCCTTTTCCGCCGCGCCCAGGCTGCGGATCAGGATATTGACGGCAAAGATTATCCGGGTGAATAATCCGGAGCGGTTATGCCGCTTTCCCCTCGCGCCCGTCGCGACGCTCCGGGTTACGGATGACATAAGCGTTTCGTATGACCGGGATAAACTCCCGCCGATCAATACTCATTGCTGCTGTTTTATCTTGATTTTGCAGGGGCGCAACATTGCACGGCACCGTGTTACCACCACTCAAAAAAGGCTGGCAGGCCACGCTGGATCTCCGCTTTCAGCAGGCCGGCGGCAAGACCGTTCTCGCCAGCGCCCAACACGTCGGCCCGCTGACCGTCCAGCGCCCGTTTTACCCGGAAGAAGAGACCTGTCACCTCTATCTGCTTCACCCGCCCGGCGGCATCGTCGGCGGTGATGAGCTGACAATTAGCGCGCACCTTGCCCCCGGCTGCCATACGCTGATAACCATGCCTGGCGCCAGCAAGTTTTACCGCAGCAGCGGCGCGCAAGCGCTAGTTCGCCAGCAGTTGACCCTTGCCCCACAGGCAACCCTGGAGTGGCTCCCGCAGGATGCCATCTTCTTTCCCGGGGCCAATGCCCGGCTGTTCACCACCTTTCATCTTTGCGCCTCCAGCAGGCTGCTGGCCTGGGATCTGCTCTGCCTTGGCCGCCCGGTGATTGGCGAAACCTTCAGCCACGGCACCCTCAGCAACCGGCTGGAGGTATGGGTGGACGATGAGCCGCTGCTGGTCGAGCGCCTGCAGCTGCAGGAGGGAGAGCTCTCCAGCGTCGCCGAACGTCCCTGGGTCGGCACTTTACTGTGCTATCCGGCTACCGATGCCCTGCTCGACGGGGTGCGCGACGCGCTGGCGCCGCTCGGTCTCTACGCCGGCGCCAGCCTGACCGACCGCCTGCTGACGGTGCGTTTCCTCAGTGACGATAATCTGATTTGCCAGCGGGTGATGCGCGACGTATGGCAGTTTCTGCGCCCTCATCTTACCGGCAAATCTCCCGTACTTCCCCGAATCTGGCTGACTTAAGAGAACGTTATGGAACTGACCCCCCGAGAAAAAGACAAGCTGTTGCTGTTTACCGCCGCGCTGGTGGCGGAGCGTCGCCTGGCCCGCGGCCTGAAGCTCAACTATCCGGAGTCCGTGGCCCTGATCAGCGCCTTTATTATGGAAGGCGCTCGGGACGGCAAAAGTGTGGCCTCGCTGATGGAGGAAGGCCGTCACGTCCTGACCCGCGAGCAGGTGATGGAGGGCGTCCCGGAAATGATCCCGGATATCCAGGTCGAAGCCACCTTCCCGGACGGCTCGAAGCTGGTCACCGTTCACAACCCGATTATCTGAGGTAGCGCCATGATCCCCGGTGAATATCACGTTAAGCCCGGTCAGATAGCCCTGAATACCGGCCGGGCAACCTGTCGCGTGGTCGTTGAGAACCACGGCGATCGGCCGATTCAGGTCGGTTCGCACTACCATTTCGCCGAGGTTAACCCGGCGCTGAAGTTCGACCGTCAGCAGGCCGCCGGCTATCGCCTGAATATCCCGGCGGGCACGGCGGTACGCTTTGAACCCGGCCAGAAACGCGAGGTCGAGCTGGTGGCCTTCGCCGGTCACCGCGCCGTCTTCGGCTTCCGCGGCGAGGTCATGGGCCCTCTGGAGGTAAACGATGAGTAATATTTCACGCCAGGCCTATGCCGATATGTTCGGCCCCACCGTCGGCGACAAGGTGCGCCTGGCAGATACCGAGCTGTGGATCGAGGTGGAGGACGATTTGACCACCTACGGGGAAGAGGTCAAATTCGGCGGCGGCAAAGTGATCCGCGACGGCATGGGCCAGGGGCAGATGCTGGCCGCCGACTGTGTCGACCTGGTGCTCACCAACGCGTTGATCGTCGATCACTGGGGGATCGTTAAGGCCGATATCGGCGTGAAGGACGGCCGGATCTTCGCCATCGGCAAAGCCGGCAACCCCGACATCCAGCCCAACGTCACCATCCCCATCGGTGCCGCGACGGAAGTGATTGCCGCCGAAGGAAAAATTGTCACCGCCGGCGGGATCGATACCCATATTCACTGGATCTGTCCGCAGCAGGCGGAAGAGGCGCTGGTCTCCGGCGTGACCACCATGGTCGGCGGCGGCACCGGCCCGGCCGCGGGCACCCATGCCACCACCTGCACCCCGGGCCCGTGGTATATCTCACGCATGCTGCAGGCGGCCGACAGCCTGCCGGTCAATATCGGCCTGCTGGGCAAGGGAAACGTTTCTCAGCCGGATGCCCTGCGCGAGCAGGTGGCGGCGGGCGTTATTGGCCTGAAGATCCATGAGGACTGGGGCGCCACCCCGGCGGCGATCGACTGTGCGTTAACCGTCGCCGATGAAATGGACATCCAGGTCGCCCTGCACAGCGACACCCTGAATGAATCCGGTTTTGTGGAAGACACCCTCGCCGCCATCGGCGGACGCACCATCCACACCTTCCATACCGAAGGGGCCGGCGGCGGCCATGCGCCGGACATCATCACCGCCTGCGCCCACCCGAACATTTTGCCGTCGTCCACCAACCCAACGCTGCCCTACACCCTCAACACCATCGATGAACATCTCGATATGCTGATGGTCTGCCACCATCTGGACCCGGACATCGCCGAGGACGTGGCCTTTGCCGAGTCGCGCATTCGCCGGGAAACCATCGCTGCGGAAGACGTGCTGCACGATCTCGGCGCCTTCTCGCTCACCTCCTCCGATTCGCAGGCCATGGGCCGCGTCGGGGAAGTGATTCTCCGCACCTGGCAGGTGGCGCATCGCATGAAGGTGCAGCGCGGAGCGCTGGCGGAGGAAACCGGGGATAACGACAACTTCCGCGTGAAGCGCTACATCGCCAAATACACCATCAACCCGGCGCTGACCCACGGCATCGCACACGAAGTCGGATCCATTGAGGTGGGTAAGCTGGCTGACCTCGTGGTCTGGTCACCAGCCTTCTTCGGCGTGAAACCGGCCACCGTGATCAAAGGCGGCATGATCGCCATCGCGCCGATGGGCGATATCAATGCCTCTATTCCGACCCCGCAGCCGGTGCACTACCGCCCGATGTTTGGCGCGCTGGGCAGCGCCCGCCATCACTGCCGCCTCACCTTCCTGTCGCAGGCGGCGGCAGCCAATGGCGTTGCCGAGCGGCTGAACCTGCGCAGCGCGATCGCCGTGGTGAAAGGCTGCCGTACGGTGCAGAAAGCCGACATGGTGCACAACAGCCTGCAGCCTAACATCACCGTCGACGCCCAGACCTATGAGGTGCGGGTGGATGGCGAACTTATCACCAGCGAGCCGGCAGACGTTCTGCCGATGGCGCAACGATATTTTCTGTTTTAAGGAGAGCGGATGCTTTATTTAACTCAACGTCTGGAGATCCCCAGCGCCGCGACCGCCAGCGTTACGCTGCCGATTGATGTTCGCGTCAAAAGCCGGGTTAAGGTCACCCTCAACGATGGCCGGGAAGCCGGCCTGCTGCTGCCCCGCGGCCTGCTGCTGCGCGGCGGCGATGTGCTCAGCAACGAAGAAGGCACCGAGTTTGTGCAGGTGATTGCCGCTGATGAAGGGGTGTCGGTAGTGCGCTGCGACGATCCGTTTATGCTGGCGAAGGCCTGCTACCACCTCGGCAACCGTCACGTGCCGCTGCAGATCATGCCTGGCGAGCTGCGCTACCATCACGATCACGTGCTGGACGATATGCTGCGCCAGTTCGGCCTGACGGTGACCTTTGGCCAGCTGCCGTTCGAGCCGGAAGCCGGCGCTTACGCCAGCGAGAGCCACGGTCATCATCATGCTCATCATGACCACCACGCTCACAGCCACTAGCATGTCGACAGCGGAACAACGCCTGCGGCTGATGCAGCTGGCCAGCAGCAACCTGCCGGTAGGGGGTTACAGCTGGTCCCAGGGGCTGGAGTGGGCTGTGGAAGCCGGCTGGGTGCCGGACGTCGCGGCCTTCGAGCGCTGGCAGCGACGCCAGATGACGGAAGGCTTTTTTACCGTTGACCTGCCGCTGTTCGCCCGCCTGTACCGCGCCTGCGAACAAGGCGATATCGCTGCGGCCCAGCGCTGGACCGCCTATCTGCTGGCCTGCCGGGAAACTCGTGAACTGCGGGAGGAAGAGCGCAACCGCGGCGCGGCGTTTGCCCGTCTGCTGAGCGACTGGCAGCCGGACTGTCCGCCGCCGTGGCGCTCCCTGTGCCAGCAAAGCCAGCTCGCCGGGATGGCCTGGCTCGGCGTGCGCTGGCGTATCGCCCTGCCCGAGATGGCCCTCAGCCTGGGCTATAGCTGGATTGAGAGCGCCGTGATGGCCGGCGTCAAGCTGGTCCCCTTCGGCCAGCAGGCCGCCCAGCAGCTGATTTTACGTCTTTGTGACCACTACGCGGCCGAGATGCCCCGCGCGCTGGCCGCGCCGGACGGCGATATCGGATCGGCCACCCCGCTCGCCGCCATCGCCTCTGCCCGGCATGAAACCCAATACTCTCGATTATTCCGTTCCTAGGAGAAGCCATGAACTTTTATAAACACCCGCTGCGCGTCGGCGTCGGCGGCCCGGTCGGCTCCGGTAAAACAGCTCTGCTGGAAGCGCTGTGTAAAGCGATGCGCGATACCTGGCAGCTGGCGGTGGTCACTAACGACATCTATACCAAAGAAGATCAGCGCATCCTCACCGAAGCGGGCGCGCTGGCGCCTGAACGCATCGTCGGTGTGGAAACCGGCGGCTGCCCGCATACGG
This sequence comes from Klebsiella sp. HMSC16A12, assembly GCF_001808265.1. Classification (NCBI taxonomy): domain Bacteria; kingdom Pseudomonadati; phylum Pseudomonadota; class Gammaproteobacteria; order Enterobacterales; family Enterobacteriaceae; genus Klebsiella; species Klebsiella sp. HMSC16A12. The sequence continues at coordinate 8,593 of NZ_KV792651.1, read as the reverse complement.
CGATCCGCGAAGATGCCTCAATGAACCTCGCCGCCGTGGAAGCGCTGAGTGAAAAGTTCGGTAACCTCGACCTTATCTTCGTGGAAAGCGGCGGCGATAACCTGAGCGCCACCTTCAGCCCGGAGCTGGCGGATCTGACCATCTACGTCATCGATGTGGCCGAAGGGGAGAAGATCCCGCGCAAAGGCGGACCGGGGATCACCAAATCCGATTTCCTGGTGATCAATAAAACCGACCTTGCCCCCTATGTGGGCGCGTCGCTGGAGGTGATGGCGAGCGATACCCAGCGTATGCGCGGCGATCGCCCATGGACCTTCACCAATCTGAAGCAGGGCGACGGCCTGAGCACCATTATCGCCTTCCTCGAAGACAAAGGCATGCTTGGCAAATAGGCCTGTTGCACCAGCCGGGCGCAAGCGCGTCCGGATGGTGCAGCCTCTGCTCTCTCTTTATATCATCCTGCCTCCACCTCCGCGCCACGCCTGCCCTGCAATATGGCATAAGGTTTGCTAATTCAAGTCATGCCTAACCATTAAGGAATGACTATGTCATCACTGGATCTTAACCCTGAATTACCCGCGACAACGCGGACTTCCGGCTCCCGGGAAACCTTAGAAGATTACACCTTACGTTACGCCCCGCTGAGCTTCCGCCGCTGGGGTCCGGGCGTCGTCGCGGTCACCGCGCTGGGCGGCATCGCCTATCTGGCCGACTTTTCCATCGGCGCCAGCATCGGTATGGCCTGGGGCACCAGCAACGCCATCTATTCGATCCTGGTGGCGGCGCTGGTGATCTTCCTCACCGGCATTCCGCTGGCGATCACCGCCGCGCGCTACAACATTGACCTTGACCTGATCACCCGCAGCGCCGGCTTCGGCTATTTCGGCTCGGTGATCACCAGCATTATTTTTGCCGGCTTCACCTTTATCTTCTTCGCCCTCGAAGGCTCGATCATGGCCCAGGGGCTGCTGGTGGGCCTCGGGATCCCGCTGTGGATGGGGTATCTGATCGCCACCCTGATGGTGCTCCCGCTGGTGGTCTATGGCATGAAAGCTCTGACCCGCCTGCAGGTGTGGACCACGCCGCTGTGGCTGGTGCTGATGGTGGTGCCGGTGGTGTGGCTGATTGTCAAAGATCCGCAGCTGGTGGACGGCTTCCTGCATTTCGCCGGTAAAAACAGCGCGTCGACGGTGGATATCACCGCCATCATGCTCGGCGCCGGGGTATGCCTGTCGCTGATCATGCAGATTGGCGAGCAAATTGATTACCTGCGCTTTATGCCGCCTAAGACCGCGGAGAACCGTAAAAGCTGGTGGCTGGCGGTCTTTTCCGCCGGCCCGGGCTGGGTGGTGTTAGGCGCGATCAAACAGATCATCGGCGCCTTCCTCGGCTTCTATCTGTTGACCCGTTTCCCGGCGGTGCCCAATACCGAACCGGTGCAGCAGTTCGTCAGCGTCTTCGATAACCTGGTGCCCGGCTGGCTGGCCCTGACGCTGGCGGTGGTGCTGGTGGTGATCTCGCAGATCAAAATTAACGTCACCAATGCCTACTCCGGCTCGCTGGCGTGGACCAGCGCCTGGACCCGCACCACCAAACGCTATCCGGGACGGATTATTTTTGTGGTGGTCAACCTGGCGATTGCCCTGGCGCTGATGGAAGGCGATATGTTCAGCGCCCTGTCGTGGATCCTCGGCTTTTACTCCAACTTCGCTATCGCCTGGGTCGTGGTGGTGGCGACCGACATCACCTTTAATAAAGGCTTGCTCAAGCTGGCGCCGACGCAGCCGGAGTATCGTCGCGGCATGATCTACAACGTTAACCCGGTGGGCGTGGTCTCCTTTGGTCTGGCCGCCGGGCTGTCGATCTGCGCCTTCTTCGGTCTGCTGGGGGCGACGCTGGCGCCGTTCTCGCCGCTGATTGCGCTGGTCGTCGCCTTTGTCATGACCCCGCTGATGGGGCTCCTTACCCGCGGGCGCTACTATATTAAGCAGGTGGATGACGGCATCGCCGAGCCGCGCTATGACGCGGCGGGGAACCCCTCCACCACCGTGTATCAATGCGTTAGCTGTGAGGAAGAGTACGAGCGCCCGGACGTGATGCACTCGCACAAGCATCAGGGAGCCATCTGCTCGCTGTGTAAAAGTATGGAGTAGTCAGGAAGGCAGGCCGACGTGACGTCGGCCTGTTTCAGGATGCGTTAGGCGGCAGGCAGTTCGGCCAGCGGCCAGCGCGGGCGAACCGTCACGCCGAGCTCGGCTTTGGCGCCGGTTTGCAGACGCACCATGCCGGCGTAGGCGATCATCGCGCCGTTGTCAGTACAGAACTCAGGGCGGGCGTAGAACACCTCGCCGCCGCGTTTTTGCATCATCTCCGCCAGCTTCGCCCGCAGGGTACGGTTGGCGCTCACGCCTCCCGCCATCACCAGACGCTTAAAGCCGGTTTGCTCCAGCGCGCGGCGACATTTAATCATCAGCGTATCGACGACCGCATCCTCAAACGCCCGGGCGATGTCGGCGCGGGTTTGCTCATCGTCGCCGTTGCCGCGAATGGTGTTGGCGGCGAAGGTCTTCAGGCCGGAGAAGCTGAAGTCCAGCCCCGGACGGTCGGTCATCGGCCGCGGGAAGACAAAGCGGCCTTCGGTGCCCTGGGACGCCATTTTCGACAGCATCGGCCCGCCGGGATAATCCAGTCCCAGCAGCTTCGCCGTCTTATCAAAGGCTTCGCCCGCCGCATCGTCAATCGACTCGCCCAACAGTTCATACTGACCAATACCGGTGACGCTAATCAACTGGGTGTGGCCGCCGGAAACCAGCAGCGCGACGAACGGGAACGCCGGCGGATTATCTTCCAGCATCGGCGCCAGCAGATGCCCTTCCATATGGTGTACCGGGATCGCCGGCACGTTCCAGGCGAAGGCTAGCGACCGGCCAACGGTCGCCCCGACCAGCAGCGCGCCGACCAGGCCTGGACCCGCCGTATAGGCGACGGCGTCGATATCTTTCGCCGTCAGACCGGCTTCTTTCAGCGCCGCCTGGATCAGCGGCACCGTTTTGCGCACGTGGTCGCGCGATGCCAGCTCCGGCACCACGCCGCCGTAATCCGCATGCAGTTTCACCTGACTATACAATTGGTTGGCTAACAGACCTTGCTGGTCGTCATAAATCGCGATGCCGGTTTCATCGCAGGATGTTTCAATGCCCAGTACACGCATGAGTTGTTTTACCTCGCTTCAATACCGCGCAGTGTAGGTCCAATGGCCGGCGATGTAAAACTTTGCTCACCCCTGGTGCTCTCTTCGTGTATACTCCTCACCCTTATAAAAGTCCCTTTCAAAAAAGGCGCCGGTGCTTTACAAAGCAGCAGTAGTTGCAGTAAAATTCCGCACCATTTTGAAATAAGCTGGCATTGCGGCCAGCGGCAAACCGAATTAATCAAAGGTGAGAGGCACATGCCGGTAATTAAAGTACGTGAAAACGAGCCGTTCGACGTAGCTCTGCGTCGCTTCAAGCGTTCCTGCGAAAAAGCAGGTGTTCTGGCGGAAGTTCGTCGTCGTGAGTTCTATGAAAAACCGACTACCGAACGTAAGCGCGCTAAAGCTTCTGCAGTGAAACGTCACGCGAAGAAACTGGCTCGCGAAAACGCACGCCGTACTCGTCTGTACTAATCTGTTGAGAGCGACGCTCTCAATTCAGACCGAGTTGTAGTTGTAAGGCCGTGCTTCCGAAAGGAATGCGCGGCTTATTTTCGTTTATAGTCATCAGAAATAACGGGGCTTATGGCTGGACGAATTCCACGTGTATTTATTAGCGATCTGCTTGCCAGAACCGACATCGTCGATCTGATCGATGCGCGGGTAAAGCTGAAAAAGCAGGGCAAAAATTTTCACGCGTGCTGTCCGTTCCATAACGAAAAAACCCCCTCTTTCACCGTCAACGGTGAAAAACAGTTTTACCACTGCTTCGGCTGCGGGGCGCACGGCAATGCTATCGACTTCCTGATGAACTACGACAAGCTCGAGTTCGTGGAAACGGTCGAAGAGCTGGCCGCCATGCACAACCTCGAAGTGCCTTATGAAGCAGGCAACGGACCCAGCCAGATAGAGCGCCATCAACGGCAGAACCTCTACCAGTTACTGGATGGTCTGAATGCGTTTTATCAACAGTCTCTGATGCAGCCCGCCGCCGATCCTGCGCGCCAGTACCTGGCGAAACGGGGGTTAAGCAGCGAGGTGATTACGCGCTTTGCCATCGGCTATGCTCCCCCAGGTTGGGATAACGTTTTAAAACGGTTTGGCGGCAATCAGGAAAACCGCCAGTCGCTTATTGATGCCGGCATGCTGGTCACCAACGATCAGGGACGCAGTTACGACCGCTTCCGCGAACGGGTGATGTTCCCCATCCGCGATAAGCGAGGCCGGGTGATTGGGTTTGGCGGACGGGTGCTGGGCGATGCCCTGCCGAAGTATCTGAACTCCCCGGAAACCGACATATTCCATAAAGGCCGCCAGCTGTATGGCCTGTATGAAGCGCAGCAGGATAACCCCGAACCACCGCGTTTGCTGGTTGTCGAAGGGTATATGGACGTCGTGGCGCTGGCGCAGTACGACATTAATTATGCCGTGGCCTCGCTGGGTACCTCGACCACGGCCGACCATATCCAGCTGCTGTTCCGGGTGACCAATAACGTCATCTGCTGCTACGACGGCGACCGGGCCGGCCGCGATGCCGCCTGGCGCGCGCTGGAGACGGCGCTGCCGTACATGACCGATGGTCGCCAGCTACGCTTTATGTTTCTGCCTGACGGCGAAGACCCTGATACGCTGGTGCGTAAAGAGGGCAAAGCGGCGTTCGAGGCGCGGATGGAGCAGGCTCAGCCGCTCTCCACGTTCTTGTTTAACAGCCTGCTGCCGCAGGTCGATCTGAGTACTCCGGACGGGCGCGCGCAGCTGAGCACGCTGGCGCTGCCGCTGATAACCCAGGTCCCGGGCGAAACGCTGCGCATCTATTTGCGTCAGGAGTTGGGCAATAAGCTGGGCATTTTAGATGACGCGCAGCTTGAACGATTAATGCCAAAACAGGCGGAAAATGGCGCGCCGCGTCCCGCACCGCAGCTAAAACGCACGACCATGCGTATACTGATAGGACTGCTGGTGCAAAACCCGGATCTGGCGCCGTTAGTCCCGCCGCTGGAGGGACTGGACTCGCGCAAAATGCCGGGACTGAGCCTGTTCAGCGAACTGGTGAAGAGCTGTCTGGCGCAGCCTGGTCTGACAACCGGGCAACTTTTAGAGCAATATCGCGGCACAAAAGAGGCGGCAACCCTTGAAAAACTGTCGATGTGGGACGATATAGCAGATAAAGACATCGCTGAACAAACCTTCACCGACTCGCTCAACCATATGTTTGATTCACTGCTGGAACTGCGACAGGAAGAGTTGATAGCTCGCGATCGCACACACGGTTTAAGCAGTGAAGAACGCCGGGAGCTCTGGACCATCAGCCAGGAGCTGGCGAAAAAATAAATGACAGACAATATCCTTCACGTTGTATCAAAGCAGTAAGAAAACGCAGAACAACGTGAAGGAAAAGTATTTAACGGCTTAAGTGCCGAGTATCGATCGGGAAGCCCCCGACAGCCGCGCAGAGGCGCAGCGGCAATAATATAAGTACGCCCTCGCTTTAAATGTCGACAGCCCGTCTGCCGACACCAATCAAACGAATTAAGTGTGGATACCGTCTTATGGAGCAAAACCCGCAGTCACAGCTGAAGCTTCTTGTCCAACGTGGTAAGGAGCAAGGCTATCTGACCTATGCCGAGGTCAATGACCATCTGCCGGAAGATATCGTCGATTCCGATCAGATCGAAGACATCATCCAAATGATCAACGACATGGGTATTCAGGTGATGGAAGAAGCACCGGATGCCGATGATCTGATGCTTGCCGAAAACACCGCGGATGAAGATGCTGCCGAAGCCGCCGCGCAGGTGCTCTCCAGCGTGGAATCCGAAATCGGGCGCACGACCGACCCGGTGCGTATGTACATGCGTGAAATGGGTACCGTAGAGCTGCTGACCCGTGAAGGCGAAATTGACATCGCCAAACGCATCGAAGACGGCATCAATCAGGTGCAGTGCTCCGTTGCCGAATATCCGGAAGCGATCACCTACCTGCTTGAGCAGTACGACCGCGTTGAAGCGGAAGAAGCCCGTCTGTCCGATCTGATCACCGGTTTCGTCGATCCGAACGCCGAAGAAGATATGGCGCCAACCGCCACCCACGTTGGCTCCGAGCTGTCTCAGGAAGAGATGGATGACGACGAAGACGAAGACGAAGATGAAGACGCCGACGACAACAGCGATGACGACAACAGCATCGACCCAGAGCTGGCCCGTGAGAAATTCGCCGAGCTGCGTACCCAGTACGAGCTGACGCGCGACACCATCAAAGCCAAAGGTCGTAGCCATGCCGCCGCCCAGGAAGAGATCCTGAAGCTGTCTGAAGTCTTCAAGCAGTTCCGCCTGGTGCCGAAGCAGTTCGATTACCTGGTCAACAGCATGCGCAGCATGATGGATCGCGTTCGTACTCAGGAACGTATCATCATGAAGCTGTGCGTTGAGCAGTGCAAAATGCCGAAGAAAAACTTCATCACCCTGTTCACCGGCAACGAAACCAGCGAAACCTGGTTCAACGCCGCGGTGGCAATGAACAAGCCGTGGTCTGAGAAGCTGCTGGAAGTGAAAGAAGATGTGCAGCGCGGCCTGCAGAAGCTGCAGCAGATTGAAGAAGAGACCGGCCTGACCATCGAGCAGGTTAAAGATATCAACCGTCGCATGTCCATCGGCGAAGCGAAAGCCCGTCGTGCGAAGAAAGAGATGGTTGAAGCGAACCTGCGTCTGGTTATCTCTATCGCCAAGAAATACACCAACCGCGGTCTGCAGTTCCTCGACCTGATTCAGGAAGGCAACATCGGTCTGATGAAAGCGGTCGATAAGTTCGAATACCGTCGCGGCTACAAGTTCTCGACCTACGCCACCTGGTGGATCCGTCAGGCCATCACCCGCTCTATCGCGGACCAGGCGCGCACCATCCGTATTCCGGTGCATATGATTGAGACCATTAACAAGCTCAACCGTATCTCCCGTCAGATGCTGCAGGAGATGGGCCGTGAACCGACCCCGGAAGAGCTGGCTGAGCGTATGCTGATGCCGGAAGACAAAATCCGTAAAGTGCTGAAGATCGCCAAAGAGCCTATCTCCATGGAAACGCCGATCGGCGACGATGAAGATTCGCATCTGGGGGATTTCATCGAGGATACCACCCTCGAGCTGCCGCTGGATTCTGCGACCACCGAGAGCCTGCGCGCGGCAACGCATGACGTGCTGGCCGGCCTCACCGCTCGTGAAGCGAAAGTGCTGCGTATGCGTTTCGGTATCGACATGAACACCGACCACACGCTGGAAGAAGTGGGTAAACAGTTCGACGTTACCCGCGAACGTATCCGTCAGATCGAAGCGAAGGCGCTGCGTAAACTGCGCCACCCGAGCCGTTCTGAAGTGCTGCGTAGCTTCCTCGACGATTAATCGTCGCGGGGCATCGTCTACAGCCTGTTAAAAAGCTCCCTGCGGGGAGCTTTTTTTATGGCGTTCAGGTGGCCATCCCGGGAAAGTCGCCTCTCTCCGCTACTGGCCGCGGGTTGCCAGGGCATCGTCCAGTTCACGATAGGCCGCCACCAGCTTATCGAGCGTCGCCCGGTTTAAGCCGCTGGGATTAGGCAGCACCCACACCTGGGTCGTCCCGATGGTCATGGCCTGTTTCCCCCACTTCGCGCCGCGCTGGTTAAAGGCCAGCTCGAAGGCCTGCTTGCCGAGCACCGCCAGCGCCTGCGGCTGATACTCTTCAATTTTCCGCACCAGCTCACGGCCGCCGCTGCGCAGCTCCTGCAAGGCGACCTCGCTGGCCTGCACCGTCGGACGCTCTACCAGCATGGTGATGCCGCAGCGCGTATCCAGCAGCTGCAGCTCCTCTTCCGGCCTGAGCTGCCGATCGGTGAACCCGGCCTGATGGATGACCTTCCAGAAGCGATTGCCAGGATGGGCAAAATGAAAGCCGGTATGGGCAGAGGACTTCCCCGGGTTGATACCGCAAAAGACAACGCGCAGGCCCGGCGCAAGGATATCGCTAATCATGTTTTCTCCGGCTGTATGGCTAAAACATGATTATAAAGGATTGAAAATGCATTGTTTATAAAAACAGCAGCTGCGCGCTTTACGCTGGATTGCAATCGCCAGTTACTTTATAATCCCTCGCCACGGCCCCTTAGCTCAGTGGTTAGAGCAGGCGACTCATAATCGCTTGGTCGTTGGTTCAAACCCAACAGGGGCCACCAAATTTTAGCTTTAAAATCATATAATTAAGCCACTCGAAAGAGTGGCTTTTTTGTTCCTGAATTTTAAAATGGCACCACAAACCGCTGAGCAGCGCGCATGGCTTAGCGTGTTGTCGCTATCCCATTAAGAGGATAAAAAGTCCGTTATAACGCAGGGAAAATTTGCGCTTACGCTAAGGAAGGTGCGAATAAGCAGGTCATTTCTT
>NZ_KV792650.1:0-63895 GCF_001808265.1 Klebsiella sp. HMSC16A12 | reverse complement strand
ACACTAAATCAGTAAGTTGGCACCATCACCCATGAATGTATGTCATTACCGCGAACGTAAAGAAAAAGGGGCAGAGCACGTCGCAAATGACAAATGATAAAGATTATCATATGATATTGGTTATCATTATCGTTGTAAGAGGTGAAACCATGCTGCAGCGAGCATTAGGAAGCGGCTGGGGAGTGATGATTTCCGGCGCGCTAATTGTCGCTCTCGGGTATGCCGGAGTGTCGGCTGACGTATGGCGGGTACTGGTCGCGGTGGGCATGCTGATGTCCGCGGCGATGATCTGGCATCGTCAATTGCGCCATTTTATCCTGCTGCCATCGTGTGTCGCGTTGATCGGCGGAATAATGCTGATGATTGTGGATATTAAACTGAGAGGATAATGCCGGGAGAGGGAAGAATATTGGTGCGAGGGGGGGGACTTGAACCCCCACGTCCGTAAGGACACTAACACCTGAAGCTAGCGCGTCTACCAATTCCGCCACCTTCGCACAGTATTCTTTCTTTGAGATATTGCCTCGTTGGTGCGAGGGGGGGGACTTGAACCCCCACGTCCGTAAGGACACTAACACCTGAAGCTAGCGCGTCTACCAATTCCGCCACCTTCGCCCAGTGCGAGCAATATCTTCGTGGATTATGGTGCGAGGGGGGGGACTTGAACCCCCACGTCCGTAAGGACACTAACACCTGAAGCTAGCGCGTCTACCAATTCCGCCACCTTCGCATACCATCGATACTCTGAAAGTATCGTTACCACGGAGGCGCATTCTAGTGGTTTTCGGCGACACGTCAATAGTTAATTATGCAGGTTGTATCGATTGCTGCAAAAATGGGCGGATTTGCCCGCGGGAAGCGCCAGCGGTACCAGGAGCGGGCCGCCGGCGTGAAAAGACGATTATTTTTTCGCCTGACGGGTCATGATGGTGCGATAGACCTTAAAGCGCCCGGTCTGGGCGATCACCTCATGGAAGCCGAACGTCTCATCCAGCACCTGCGGATACGGCAGGAAGGCGTTGGCGACAATGCGCAGCTCGCCGCCGCTGTTCAGATGGCGAACCGCGCCGCGGATCAGCGCCTGGGCGGCTTCGAGACTGGTCTGCAGGCCGTCATGGAATGGCGGGTTGGAGATGATCATGTCGAAGCGACCATTGACCTCGGAGAAGACGTTGCTGGCAAACACATCGCCAGCCAGGCCGTTGGCGGCAAGCGTCGCGCGGCTGGCTTCGACCGCCGGGGCGCTGACGTCGCACAGGGTGAGGCGCACTTTCGGTGAATGGCTGGCCAGCGCGGCGGCCAGCACGCCCGCGCCGCAGCCGACGTCGAGCACTTTCCCTTTGGTATGCGGCTCGAGGGTGGAGAGCAGCAGCTGGCTGCCGACGTCCAGACCGTCGCGGCTGAAGACGCCCGGCAGGGTTTTTATCGTCAGATTATCCAGTGTGTATTCGCCCCAGAATGCGTCGGCGTCGAAGGTCGGCTGCTTTTCCAGACGGCCATGATAGAGGCCACAGCGGCGGGCGCTATCCACTTTGTTTAATGGCGCGTATTCAGCCAGCATCTGCTCCGCGCTGCGGACGCCGCTGCGGTTTTCACCGACGACGAAAATGTCGCTTCCCACCGGCAGCAGAGAGAGCAGGTTCATCAGCTGGAACTGCGCCTCTGGTTTGTTCTTTGGCCAGTAGTAGATCAGGGTGTCGCATTCGGCGACGTCAGCGGCCTCAGCCACTAAGCTAAAACGGACGGTGTCACCCATCTGGCTGTTGAGGACCTGCCAGTGGTGGAACTGTTGGGTGTGGGCGCGGCTGGCCGCGGTATCCAGACGCGCAGGCAGGTCATCCTGCAGGTCACCGGCAAACAGAACGCGGGCGGACTCGAAATCATCACTGTGGCGCAGCAAGACTTCACTTGCCGGGGTAAAAGCGGACATGAAACACTCCTTCATTAAGACTGGCGCCGATTATAGTAGTTTGTTGGCGCAGATACGACGGATTTGCTATATTGCGCGCTTGTTTAACAGGAGTGTTTCGCTATGACATCCCGACGAGACTGGCAATTACAGCAGCTGGGCATTACCCAGTGGTCGCTGCGCCGACCGGGGGCGTTGCAGGGCGAAATCGCTATCTCGCTTCCTGAACATATTCGTCTGGTGATGGTGGCGGAAACCCCGCCGTCGCTGACAGAGCCGCTGATTGGCGACATATTACGCGCGCTGGCCGTGACGCCAGATCAGGTCCTGCAGCTGACTCCGGAGCGGGTGGCGATGCTGCCGCAGGACAGCCGCTGCAACAGCTGGCGGTTGGGCACAGAGGCGTCGCTGCCGCTGGCGGGCGCCCAGGTGTCCACCCCCGCTTTTGATGAACTCCAGACCAGCGCGCCGGCTCGCAGGGCGCTCTGGCAACAAATCTGCGCACATGAACACGATTTCTACCCTCAGCACGGCTGATTTAACCAAAGCCTGGCACATCGAAAAACGCGCCCACGCTTTCCCGTGGAGCGAACAGACTCTGGCCAGTAACCAGGGGGAGCGCTATTGCAACTATCAGCTATCGGTAGATGGCGAAATGGCGGCTTTCGCCATTACGCAAGTGGTGCTGGATGAGGCGACGCTGTTCAATATCGCCGTCGATCCCGCGTACCAGCGCCGCGGCCTGGGGCGAGCGCTGCTGGAGCATGTCATTGATGAAGTCGAAAAACTCGGCGTCGTCACGCTGTGGCTGGAGGTGCGAGCATCCAACGTTGCCGCCATCGCGCTGTATGAGAGCGTAGGTTTCAATGAGGCAACCATCCGCCGCAACTACTATCCTACGGCCGACGGATGCGAAGACGCCATTATTATGGCTCTGCCAATCAGTATGTAACACAAGGTGATACGATGAAATGGGACTGGATTTTCTTTGATGCCGATGAAACGCTGTTTACGTTTGATTCTTTCAGCGGCTTGCAGCGGATGTTTCTCGACTACAGCGTGACCTTTACCGCCGAAGATTTTCAGGACTATCAGGCCGTGAACAAGCCGCTATGGGTGGATTACCAAAACGGCGCCATCACCTCGCTGCAGCTGCAGCACCAGCGTTTTGACAGCTGGGCGGAACGTTTGAATGTGCCGCCCGGGGAACTCAACGACGCGTTTATGAATGCGATGGCGGAAATCTGTGCCCCGTTGCCGGGCGCGGTCTCGCTGCTCAACGCGCTGCAGGGCAAGGTCAGAATGGGCATCATCACCAACGGCTTTACCTCGCTGCAGCAGACTCGTCTGGAGCGGACAGGTTTATGCGATCACTTTGATTTGCTGATTATTTCTGAACAGGTGGGTGTCGCCAAGCCGGACGCGCGTATTTTCGATTATGCGCTGGCGCAGGCGGGTAACCCACCGCGCTCGCGGGTGCTGATGGTCGGTGATACCGCCGAGTCGGATATTCGCGGCGGCGTGAACGCCGGACTGGCGACCTGCTGGCTCAATGCGCATCAGCGCGAGCTGCCGGCGGATCTCGAGCCGGACTGGACGGTGACCTCGTTAAGCGAACTGGAGCAGCTCCTGTGTAAACACTGATTGCCTCCCCCCCGTTGATGGGTAAAATAGCCGCAATTTTTCGTATTCCACATGCGTGGCCCATGGCCGCGTTTACTTAGAAGATTAATTATGACGTTGTCTCCTTATCTGCAAGAGGTGGCCAAACGCCGCACTTTTGCCATTATTTCTCACCCGGATGCCGGTAAGACCACCATCACCGAAAAGGTGCTGCTGTTCGGACAGGCGATTCAGACCGCCGGTACAGTAAAAGGTCGTGGTTCCAGCCAGCACGCGAAATCCGACTGGATGGAGATGGAAAAGCAGCGTGGTATCTCGATCACCACCTCGGTAATGCAGTTCCCGTATCATGACTGCCTGGTGAACCTGCTGGATACCCCGGGGCACGAAGACTTCTCCGAAGATACCTACCGTACCCTGACGGCGGTGGACTGCTGCCTGATGGTGATTGACGCGGCAAAAGGCGTCGAAGATCGGACCCGTAAGCTGATGGAAGTCACCCGTCTGCGCGATACGCCGATCCTCACCTTTATGAACAAACTCGACCGTGATATCCGCGATCCGATGGAGCTGCTGGATGAAGTCGAGAACGAGCTGAAAATAGGCTGCGCGCCGATTACCTGGCCTATCGGCTGCGGCAAGCTGTTCAAAGGCGTTTATCATCTCTACAAAGACGAAACCTACCTGTATCAGACCGGTAAAGGCCACACCATCCAGGAAGTGCGTATCGTGAAGGGGCTCAACAACCCGGATCTCGACGCGGCGGTGGGGGAAGACCTGGCGCAGCAGCTGCGTGACGAGCTGGAGCTGGTGCAGGGGGCGTCGAATGAGTTCGACAAAGATCTGTTCCTGGCCGGGGAAATCACCCCGGTCTTCTTCGGAACCGCGTTAGGTAACTTCGGCGTTGACCATATGCTGGATGGCCTGGTGGAGTGGGCCCCGGCGCCGATGCCGCGCAACACCGACACGCGTGAAGTCACCGCCACGGAAGAGAAATTCACCGGCTTCGTGTTTAAAATTCAGGCCAACATGGATCCGAAACACCGCGACCGCGTGGCTTTCATGCGGGTGGTGTCCGGCAAATATGAAAAAGGCATGAAGCTGCGTCAGGTGCGTATCGGCAAGGACGTAGTGATTTCCGACGCGCTGACCTTTATGGCGGGCGATCGCTCGCACGTTGAAGAAGCGTACCCAGGCGATATCATCGGCCTGCATAACCACGGCACCATTCAGATTGGCGATACCTTTACCCAGGGCGAGATGATGAAGTTCACCGGTATTCCGAACTTCGCGCCGGAACTGTTCCGTCGTATTCGCCTGAAGGATCCGCTGAAGCAGAAACAGCTGCTGAAAGGGCTGGTTCAGCTCTCTGAAGAGGGCGCGGTCCAGGTTTTCCGCCCGATCGCTAATAACGATCTGATCGTTGGCGCCGTCGGCGTGCTGCAGTTTGACGTGGTGGTAGCGCGTCTGAAAAGCGAATACAACGTGGAAGCGATTTACGAATCGGTCAACGTGGCCACCGCGCGCTGGGTTGAATCTACTGACGTGAAGAAGTTCGAAGAGTTCAAGCGGAAAAATGAAGTTCAGCTGGCGCTGGATGGCGGCGATAACCTGACCTACATCGCCCCGACAATGGTCAACCTGAACCTGACGCAGGAGCGTTACCCTGACGTGGTGTTCCGCAAAACGCGCGAGCACTAATCCCTGACGAAGCGCGGCGCAGGCCGCGCTTTTTTCTGATTACGCCCCCGTTCCCTTCCTTCTGGAAAGTTCTTAAAACACCGCTAATTCGTCTGTTTTTTATCCATATCCTCCGCAACCCCTTCGTCTGTCTACTATATTTAATTCGTGTTTTTAAAAATGCTGGCGTAATTCACTGCGATAAGACGCCAGCGCTGGTGAAAAAACGAGGACATAACGATGACCAGACTAAAGAATGCCAATATGTTGCTGGCGCTCTTCTTAGGCTTAGCCGCGTTGAACGCCTCGGCAGAGACGGAAAAAACAACGGTAGACAGTGCGAAGTCGGCTGCCAGCAATGCGGGAGAGGCGGTAGATAATTCGATTAACAAAGTCGGCGATTTTATGGATGACAGTACCATTACCGCACGGGTAAAAGCGGCGCTGATCGACCATAAAGATATTAACTCCGGCGATATTTCGGTGAAAACGGAGAATAAAGTGGTCACCCTCAGCGGCGACGTCACCAGTGCTGAACAGAAAAGTCAGGCACTGAGCGTAGCGAAAGAGGTCAAAGGCGTCTCACACGTTAACGACAAGCTGACGGTCCATCATAAATCATCGAGCGAGACGGCGACGCTGAAAGGCTATGCCGGGGATACCGCCATTACCAGCGAAGTGAAAGCCAAGCTGCTGGCGGATGACATTGTCCCTTCGCGCAATGTGAAAGTCGAAACCAACGCCGGCGCGGTACATCTGACCGGTACGGTGGCTTCCGCGGCGCAGGCGGAGCGTGCCGCAGAGATTGCGAAAGCGGTCTCCGGTGTGAAAAGCGTGCGCAACGATCTTAGCGTTAAGTAAACCGAGTTATTAACAAAAGTGTTGTCTGGCCAAGGTTGCCGAACGAATAGCAGCATCCACTGAGCGATGAGCTATACAGAAAGGGTGCGCAAACCGCTGTTCACCGTCCATTATGGTAAGGAGAAAAGTATGTTTCGATGGGGAATTATTTTTCTGGTCATTGCATTAATTGCTGCGGCTCTGGGCTTTGGTGGTCTGGCGGGTACGGCCGCTGGCGCTGCGAAAATCGTCTTTGTCGTCGGGATTATCTTGTTCCTGGTGAGCCTGTTTACAGGACGCAGACGTCCTTAGGCGGCCCGCGATGCGGGCGATACTGAAGCCTAAGCATTTTTACTGACACGTCATCTTACACAAAGCCAGTCCTGAGGACTGGCTTTCGCGGTTTAAGCGGCGGGCAAATTGCGTTACCTTGTCAGGAGAAGATCAATCGAACAGGAAAGCAGGGTGGGGCAACGCATTCCCGTCACGCTGGGCAATATCGCCCCGCTGGCGGTTAAACCCTTCCGACCAGGCAAGCTGGCGCTGGTATGCGAAGGCGGAGGACAGCGAGGGATTTTTACTGCCGGGGTGCTGGACGAATTTATGCGCGCCGGATTTAACCCCTTTGACCTGATGCTGGGTACTTCCGCCGGCGCGCAAAACCTCTCCGCCTACATGTGTAATCAGCAAGGCTATGCCCGCAAAGTTATCACCCGCTACACCACTTCACGCCAGTTTTTCGATCCGATGCGCTTTGTGCGCGGCGGCAACCTTATCGATCTCGACTGGCTGGTTGAGGCCACTTCGCAGCAAATGCCGCTTGCCATGAACTATGCCGAAGCGCAGTTCGCGTTGGGCAAAGAGCTGTGGCTATGCGCTTGCCGCGGTGACGATTACTCCGCCAGCTATTTTTCGCCGACGCCGCAAACGTGGCTGGATCTGATCCGCGCCTCCAGCGCCATCCCCGGCTTTTATCGCAGCGGCGTGTTGCTCGACGGCGTTAGCTACCTGGACGGCGGCGTCAGCGATGCGATCCCGGTGCAGGAGGCGGCCCGCCGCGGCGCCCAGACCATCGTGGTGATCCGTACCGTCCCTTCGCAGATGTTTTATACCCCGCAGTGGTTCAAGCGGATGGAGCGCTGGCTGGGAGAGAGTAGTCTGCAACCGCTGGTCAATTTGGTGCATCATCACGAAACCACCTACCGCGCCATCCAGCAGTTCATCGAGAAACCGCCGGGTAAGTTGCGGATCTTCGAAATCTATCCGCAGCGGCCGCTGCGCAGCATGGCGCTTGGCAGCCGACTACCGGCGCTGCTGGAGGACTACAAAACCGGGCGCCAGTGCGGCCGTTATTTCCTGGCAACTGTGGGTAAACTACTGGCCGACCAGCCGCCGCTGCTGCGCCACGCGCCGCGTATTGCCCGGCCCGCGCCGGTGGTGGTGCCGCCGGTGCCGGTGGCCAATGAAGCGCCCCAGGCGACCATCATTCCTGCGCCCCAGGCGAATGACCCCAGTTTTGATCATGAGGATCTGGCGTGACGCACCGTTTTATCGATACCCACTGTCACTTTGATTTTCCCCCCTTCGCGGCAGATGAGGTCGCCAGCCTGGCGCGTGCGGCGCAGGCCGGCGTCGGGCGAATTATCGTTCCAGCCATCTCTGCTGAGCGTTTTAGCCGCGTGCTGGCGCTGGCAGCTCAGCACGAAGCGCTGTACGCCGCGCTGGGTATGCATCCGATCGTCATCGAAGAGCATACTGATGAGGGACTGGCGCAGCTGGAAGCCTTGATGGCGCAGCGGCCGCCTAAACTGGTGGCGGTGGGAGAGATTGGCCTCGATCTTTATCGCGACGATCCGCAGTTTGATCGTCAGCAGGCGCTGCTGGAAGCGCAGCTGAGGCTGGCGAAGCGTTACGATCTGCCGGTGATCCTCCACTCCAGACGCACCCACGATAAGCTGGCGATGCTGCTGAAAAAACATGCCCTGCCGCGTACCGGAGTCATCCATGGCTTTGCCGGCAGCCTGCAGCAGGCCGAGCGCTTCGTTCAGCTTGGCTATAAGATCGGCGTTGGCGGCACCATTACCTATCCCCGCGCCAGTAAA
This sequence comes from Klebsiella sp. HMSC16A12, assembly GCF_001808265.1. Taxonomy (NCBI): domain Bacteria; kingdom Pseudomonadati; phylum Pseudomonadota; class Gammaproteobacteria; order Enterobacterales; family Enterobacteriaceae; genus Klebsiella; species Klebsiella sp. HMSC16A12. The sequence continues at coordinate 55,741 of NZ_KV792650.1, read as the reverse complement.
ACCCGTGAAGTGATGGCGCGTCTGCCGCTTTCCGCTCTGCTGCTGGAGACCGATGCGCCGGATATGCCGCTAAATGGCTTTCAGGGACAGCCCAATCGACCGGAACAAGCTGCACGGGTATTTGAGGCGCTGTGTGAACTGCGTCCGGAGTCGCCGGCAGCCATAGAAGAAGGGATCATGCACAATACGCTCGCCTTGTTTTCCCTTCCCCCGGCCTCTGTATGGTGATCGATTTCTCATAATTGTCCATCCATATCATTGATTTGCTTAAAATGTGTGAAGCCAGACGGGCAGGATAGTTTCAGGCCGATATAATCACGCGGTTAGTACTGGACTATCAAAAACACAGGGAATCTGTATGCAAATCCTCATGGGACTTATCGGCATGGTGGCGCTATTGGCCATTGCTGTGCTGCTCTCCAATAACCGAAAAGCCATTAACCTGCGCACCGTGCTCGGCGCCTGGATAATCCAGGTGGGTATCGGCGCGTTAATATTGTATGTACCGGCCGGGCGCGCGGCGCTATTAGCGATGTCGAATGGCGTCGCCAGCGTTATTGCCTACGGCAATGAAGGGATTAGTTTCATCTTCGGCGGGCTGGTCTCCGATAAAATGTTCGAGGTGTTTGGCGGCGGCGGCTTCGTCTTTGCCCTGCGCGTGCTGCCGGTGATCGTCTTCTTCTCGTCGCTGATTGCCGTGCTTTACTACCTGGGCATTATGCAACTGGTCATTCGCATTCTCGGCGGCGCGCTGCGGGCAGTGCTGAAGACCTCACGTACCGAATCGCTGTCGGCCACGGCGAACATCTTTGTTGGCCAGACCGAAGCGCCGCTGGTGGTGCGTCCTTATATCGCCACCATGACTCGCTCGGAGCTGTTTGCGGTCATGTGCGGCGGCCTGGCCTCGGTGGCGGGCTCGGTACTGGCGGGCTATGCGCAGATGGGCGTTCCGCTGGAGTACCTTATTGCCGCGTCGTTTATGGCGGCGCCGGGAGGTCTGCTGTTTGCCAAAATTATCGTACCGGAAACGGACAAACCGGACGATAACCCGGCTCATGACAGCCAAAGCGCTGACGCGGATAAACCGGCCAACGTGCTGGATGCTGCCGCCTCCGGCGCCGCGTCTGGTATGCAACTGGCGCTCAACGTCGGCGCGATGCTGCTGGCGTTTATTGCGCTGATCGCCCTGCTGAACGGCATACTCTCCGGCGTCGGCGGCTGGTTTAACCATCCTGAGCTGTCGCTGCAGATGATCCTCGGCTGGATCTTCTCACCGCTGGCGTGGGTGATTGGCGTGCCGTGGCACGAAGCGACGGTGGCGGGGTCGTTTATCGGCCAGAAGCTGATCATTAACGAGTTTGTGGCCTACATGAACTTTGGCGAATATTTAAAGGCGGATGCCGAAGTGGCGGCGGCCGGGCTGCAGGTCATTTCAGATCACACCAAAGCCATTATCTCTTTCGCGCTGTGCGGCTTTGCCAACCTGTCATCGATCGCCATTCTGATTGGCGGACTCGGGGGAATGGCGCCCAACCGGCGGCAGGATATCGCTCAGCTTGGGCTACGTGCGGTAGCGGCGGGGACGCTGTCCAACCTGATGAGCGCCACCATAGCCGGGGTTTTTCTCGCCCTGTAAGCCTGTCTCCTGAACCAGCGGCCACCGTGCCGCTGGTGTTGCAGTAAATGTGATAATTCCATCACCTCTCTCTCTTTTGAAAAATAGTTTATATTTCAATTTGTAGCGTTTTTATTGCCCGTAAATTGGGCAAAATGTGCGCCACGCTATCGAGTGCATCTGTTATTGTGTGTTAGAATTATCACATTCTCATCGGCGGTATAGTATCGATTATGCTTAAGAGGGGACTAACGATAATTGCTGCGGTATTGAGTGCTAATTTGTGATTTTAATCACGTTACAGTAATGCAAATTAGTAAGTAGTTTTCATTAACTGTGATGAATGTCGAAGTGTAACGACGAGCGAATGTTACAATAGTAACAGACTCGCAAGGTGAACAAACTATTGATCCGGCATGACGCCGGCGGAGTATGAAATGACTGATTTAAAAGCAAGCAGCCTGCGCGCGTTAAAACTGATGGACCTGACCACCCTGAATGACGACGACACCAATGAGAAAGTCATTGCCCTGTGTCATCAGGCGAAAACGCCGGTGGGTAACACCGCGGCGGTCTGCATCTACCCGCGCTTCATCCCGATCGCCCGTAAGACGCTGAATGAGCAGGGGACGCCGGATATTCGCATCGCCACGGTCACCAACTTCCCGCACGGGAATGACGATATCGACATTGCGCTGGCGGAAACCCGCGCGGCGATCGCTTACGGCGCTGACGAAGTGGACGTGGTCTTCCCGTACCGCGCGCTGATCGCCGGCAACGAGCAGGTCGGTTTCGAGCTGGTGAAAGCCTGTAAGGAAGCCTGTGCGGCGGCTAACGTGCTGCTGAAAGTGATCATCGAAACCGGTGAGCTGAAAGAAGAAGCGCTGATCCGTAAAGCGTCTGAAATCTCTATCAAAGCTGGGGCCGATTTCATCAAAACCTCGACCGGTAAAGTGCCGGTGAATGCCACGCCGGAAAGCGCGCGCATCATGATGGAAGTGATCCGCGATATGGGCGTTGAGAAAACCGTTGGCTTCAAACCGGCGGGCGGCGTGCGCAGCGCGGAAGACGCGCAGCAGTTCCTGGCGATCGCTGATGAACTGTTCGGCGCCGACTGGGCCGATTCTCGTCACTATCGTTTTGGCGCATCCAGCCTGCTGGCTAGCCTGTTGAAAGCCCTGGGTCACGGCGACGGCAAGAGCGCCAGCAGCTACTAATCCCTTGATTTGCCGGATGGCGCTGCGCTTATCCGGCCTACGAATTGATGCCTGTAGGCCGGATAAGGCGCTCGCGCCGTCATCCGGCAATTTATTCTCTTTGGGAGGTTACCGTGTTTCTCGCACAAGAAATTATTCGTAAAAAACGTGATGGTCAGGCATTAAGCGATGAAGAGATCCGCTTTTTCATCAACGGCATCCGCGACAATACTATCTCTGAAGGGCAGATCGCCGCGCTGGCGATGACCATCTTCTTCCACGATATGTCTATGCCGGAGCGCGTTTCGCTGACCATGGCGATGCGGGATTCCGGTACCGTTCTGGACTGGAAAAGCCTCAACCTTAACGGTCCGATCGTCGATAAACACTCTACCGGCGGCGTCGGGGATGTCACTTCGCTGATGCTGGGGCCGATGGTGGCCGCCTGCGGTGGTTACGTACCGATGATCTCCGGCCGCGGCCTCGGCCATACCGGCGGTACGCTGGACAAACTGGAAGCGATCCCGGGCTTCGATATCTTCCCGGACGACAACCGCTTCCGCGAGATTATAAAAGATGTTGGCGTGGCAATTATCGGGCAGACCAGCTCCCTTGCCCCGGCCGACAAACGTTTCTATGCCACCCGCGATATTACCGCGACGGTGGACTCCATCCCGCTGATTACCGCCTCGATTCTGGCGAAGAAGCTGGCGGAAGGGCTGGATGCGCTGGTGATGGACGTCAAAGTCGGCAGCGGCGCGTTTATGCCGACTTATGAACTCTCTGCCGCGCTGGCCGAAGCGATCGTGGGTGTCGCCAACGGCGCCGGCGTGCGCACCACCGCGCTGCTGACCGATATGAATCAGGTACTGGCCTCCAGCGCCGGCAACGCCGTTGAAGTTCGCGAAGCGGTGCAGTTCCTGACCGGCGAATACCGCAACCCGCGCCTGTTCGACGTGACAATGGCGCTGTGTGTGGAAATGCTGATCTCCGGCAAGCTGGCGGCGGACGATGCCGAGGCGCGCGCGAAGCTGCAGGCGGTGCTGGATAACGGTAAAGCGGCGGAAGTGTTTGGCCGCATGGTCGCGGCGCAGAAAGGGCCGAGCGACTTTGTCGAGAATTATGCTAATTATCTGCCGACGGCGATGCTGAGCAAAGCAGTCTATGCTGATACCGAAGGTTTTATCAGCGCGATGGATACTCGCGCGCTGGGCATGGCAGTGGTTTCTATGGGCGGCGGCCGCCGTCAGGCATCGGACACCATTGACTATAGCGTTGGCTTTACCGAGATGGCGCGTCTGGGTGACCGCGTCGACGGACAGCGTCCGCTGGCGGTGATCCATGCCAAAGACGAGAACAGCTGGCAGGAGGCCGCGAAAGCGGTCAAAGCGGCCATTAAACTGGACGATAAAGCCCCGGAAATTACACCGACAGTCTATCGCCGTATCACTGAATAGCGATATACTGATCTGATCGCTTTTTTGCAGCGCAAGATGTATGGAGAACAAGATGAAACGTGCATTTATCATGGTGCTGGACTCCTTTGGGATTGGCGCAACGGAAGACGCAGACCGCTTTGGCGACGTCGGCGCCGATACGCTGGGCCACATTGCAGAAGCCTGCGCCAAAGGCGAGGCTGACCACGGCCGCAAAGGCCCGCTGAATTTACCGAACCTGACTCGTCTGGGTCTGGTGAAAGCGCATGAAGGCTCCACCGGTAAAATTGCCGCGGGTATGGATGGCAATGCCGAAGTGATTGGCGCCTATGCCTGGGCGCATGAACTTTCTTCCGGTAAAGATACCCCGTCCGGCCACTGGGAAATCGCCGGCGTGCCGGTGCTGTTTGACTGGGGCTACTTCAGCGACCAGGAAAACAGCTTCCCGCAGGAGCTGCTGGATAAGCTGGTGAAACGCGCCAACCTGCCGGGCTATCTCGGCAACTGCCACTCCTCCGGGACGGTGATCCTCGATCAGCTCGGCGAAGAGCATATGAAAACCGGGAAACCGATCTTCTATACCTCCGCTGACTCGGTGTTCCAGATCGCCTGTCACGAAGAGACCTTTGGCCTCGACAAGCTGTATGAGCTGTGCGAAATCGCGCGTGAAGAGCTGACCGAAGGCGGCTATAACATTGGTCGCGTGATTGCTCGTCCTTTCGTGGGCGACAAAGCCGGTAACTTCCAGCGTACCGGTAACCGTCACGACCTGGCGGTAGAGCCGCCGGCGCCGACCGTGCTGCAGAAGCTGGTCGACGAGAAAAACGGCCACGTGGTGTCCGTGGGTAAAATCGCCGATATCTACGCCAACTGCGGTATCACTAAGAAAGTGAAAGCCACCGGACTGGACGCGCTGTTCGACGCGACCATCAAAGAGATGAAGGAAGCGGGCGACGAGACTATCGTCTTCACTAACTTCGTCGATTTTGACTCCTCCTGGGGCCACCGTCGTGACGTCGCTGGCTACGCGGCGGGTCTGGAGCTCTTCGACCGCCGTCTGCCGGAGCTGATGGAGCTGGTTGGTGAGGACGACATCCTGATCCTCACCGCCGACCACGGCTGCGACCCGACCTGGACTGGTACTGACCACACCCGCGAGCATATCCCGGTGCTGGTGTACGGCCCGAAAGTGAAACCAGGTTCGCTCGGTCACCGTGAAACCTTCGCGGACATCGGCCAGACTATTGCGAAATACTTTGGTACGTCTGACATGGAATATGGCAAAGCCATGTTCTGAGGTCATTGCCCGGTGGCGCACAGCGATCCGGGCCTACGATTTGTAGGCCGGGTAAGGCGTAGCCGCCACCCGGCAAAAACAACAATGTAAAAGGAACTGAAGATGGCAACTCCTCACATTAACGCAGAAATGGGCGATTTCGCTGACGTCGTTTTGATGCCGGGCGACCCGCTGCGCGCGAAGCACATTGCAGAAACCTTCCTCGAAGACGTGCGTGAAGTGAACAACGTGCGCGGCATGCTGGGCTTCACCGGTACCTATAAAGGCCGCAAAATCTCCGTGATGGGCCACGGGATGGGTATCCCGTCCTGCTCTATCTACACCAAAGAGCTGATCACCGATTTCGGCGTGAAGAAAATCATCCGCGTGGGCTCCTGCGGCGCGGTGCGTGAAGATGTCAAACTGCGTGACGTGGTGATCGGCATGGGCGCGTGCACCGACTCTAAAGTGAACCGTCTGCGTTTCAAAGACCATGATTTTGCGGCGATTGCCGATTTCGGCATGGTGCGTAATGCGGTAGACGCGGCGAAAGCGCTGGGCGTTGACGCGCGCGTCGGCAACATCTTCTCCGCAGACCTGTTCTATACGCCGGACCCGTCCATGTTCGACGTGATGGAAAAATACGGCATTCTGGGCGTGGAAATGGAAGCGGCGGGTATCTACGGCGTGGCGGCGGAGTTCGGCGCGAAAGCGCTGACCATCTGCACCGTCTCCGACCACATCCGTACCCACGAGCAGACCACTGCCGCTGAACGTCAGACGACCTTCAACGACATGATCAAAATCGCGCTGGAATCCGTGCTGCTGGGCGATAAAGAGTAAGAGCTGTTGTGCCGGGTGGCGGCTTCGTCTGACCCGGCCTACGGTTTTCCAGGCCCGCTAAGCGCAGCGGGCTTTTTTTATCAGCGCACCGCGCCGGCAATCCACGCCGACAGTTCTTTCAGTTCCGCTTCCTGCTCCGGGAAATCGCCGACCAGCGCCTCGCACTGCTGCTGTAATACTTCCGCCCGATACTGACAGCCGACTAAGCGTGCCGCCAGGGCCTCCAGCGGCGCCGGGTTCAGGCTATCGGTAAAGGCCTGCGCGCGGGTGATATGCCCTTTTTCGACGTCAAAATGCAGCTCAACGCCGCCCCAGCGAAAGCGCTCGTCCAGAAGATGAGAGAAGGCCGGCGCCTGGCCGAAGTTCCACTCCCAGCTGCTCTGACGGGCGAAGGTCTCAGCAAAATTTGGTAGATCCGGCGTGTTGTCCGGGGAGATCACCTCGGCGTCCACCCGTTCGCCGTAATGGCTGAAGAATGCTTCCTGGATCGCCTCGCAAACTTGCTGATGGGTAATGCCCGGCAGCAGCTCAACCAGGTTCGCCACCCGTCCGCGCACCGAGGTAATGCCTTTAGCCTGCAGCTTTTTCTGGTCCGGGTTGAGGTAGTTGGCGAGACGGCTTAAATCGGCGTTGAGCAGCAGGGTGCCGTGATGAAAACCGCGGTCCATGGTTTCACGATAGGCGGAGCCGGAGACTTTGCGGTCGCCGCTGTCGGTTTTGACCACCAGATCGTTGCGCCCGGAGGCTTCGGCGGTTACGCCGAGTGAATTAAGCGCCGTCAGCACAATAGCGGTGGAGACGGTTTTGTCGTACTCCGGTTTGCCTGCCATAAAGGTAAAGCAGGTATTGCCGAGGTCGTGGAACACCGCGCCGCCGCCGCTGCTGCGACGGGCCAGCCGCACATGGTCTTCCTCCATGCGGCGGGTATTACACTCCTTCCACGGGTTCTGCGCGCGGCCGATGACCACGGTATCGGCATTGCGCCACAGGAACAGCACCCGCTGGGTGGCGGGCATCTGGCGGAAAATGCACTCCTCGACCGCCAGGTTGAACCACGGGTCGTAAGAGTCAGAGAGCAGGAGGCGCAATGTGGACATTATAGATTTCCTTTCTTTTCATCGTCTTCATCCTCAACCGGCTTGTTGGCGGTGAGCAGGAAGGGCGATTGCTGCCAGCGGGTGCGTTTGCCCTGCAGCAGCGTGCGGGTCAGCACCACGCCGATAGCCAGGGACAGTAACAGCATCAGGCGTAAGATATTGGTGGTATTATCCACCTGCTTCGCCTCGGTCGCCAGGGTATGAGTATCGAGGGTCAGACGCAGGTAGCCCAGCGGGCCGTTTTTTCCTGGCACCGGTTCGACAATCTGCTGGTTGAAGTAGCCGCCGGCTTTTTTGCCATCCAGCGCCAGCCGGTCGCGAACCTCGACGCTTTCGCCAGAGCGCGCCACCAGGTCGCCCTGTTCGTCATATACCCCGGCGTCCAGGACGCGGCTGTTATGAGTTAGCTGGGTCAACAGCTGATTGATGCGCTTCTCGTCAGGCGTCTCGCTGCGCATCAGCGGCGCGAGATTCAGCACCACCTGCTGCGCCAGCGTGCGGGCCAGCTCTTCCAGCTGCGGATTGCGTTGTTTCTGACTGTTCTGACTGAACCACGAAGCGCCCTGCATCAGCGCGACGAGCAGGGCGAGACAGATAAGAACAATGACCGCACGATGCAGCCGGAATTTCAGTTTTGCGCGAACCATATTCCACCTTTGAAAATTTGCAGCTTAATGTTGCCAGAAGCGCTGGTTACAAGGTAGCCTCATGCGTTATTTTCCTCGCCTGAATGAAGAGATGTGGAGCCGTAATGCCTAACAGTTTGACCTGGTGCGACCTGCCTGAAGACGTTTCCCTGTGGCCTGGGTTGCCGCTTTCCCTGAGCGGCGACGAGGTCATGCCGCTGGATTATCACGCCGGGCGCAGCGGCTGGCTGCTGTATGGTCGCGGTCTGGATAAACGTCGGCTGACGGCGTGGCAGCGTGAGCTGGGCGCCGCGTTAGTGATCGTTGCCTCCTGGGTGGTCGAGGATTACCAGGTGATCCGTTTGGCCGGTTCGCTGACTCCCCGTGCGACGCGACTGGCGCATGAGGCGGGGCTGGACGTCGCGCCATTGGGTAAAATTCCCCATTTGCGCACCCCGGGCCTGCTGGTGATGGACATGGACTCCACGGCGATTCAGATCGAATGCATCGATGAGATCGCGAAACTGGCCGGCACCGGCGAGCTGGTCTCGGAAGTGACCGAGCGGGCGATGCGTGGCGAGCTGGACTTCACCGCCAGCCTGCGCCAGCGCGTGGCGACGCTGAAAGACGCCGATGCCAGTATTTTACTGCAGGTTCGCGACGCGCTGCCGCTGATGCCGGGCCTGGCGCAGCTGGTGCTCAAGCTGGAAACGCTGGGCTGGAAAGTGGCGATCGCCTCCGGCGGTTTCACCTTCTTTGCCGAGTATCTGCGCGACAAACTGCATCTCGACGCGGTATTCGCCAATGAGCTGGAGATCCGCGACGGCAAGCTCACCGGCAACGTGCTCGGCGATATCGTCGATGCGAAATATAAAGCCAATACGTTGCGCAAGCTGGCGGAAAAGTATGAGATCCCAACGGCGCAAACCGTGGCTATCGGCGATGGCGCCAACGACCTGCCGATGATTAAGGCAGCAGGGCTTGGCATCGCCTATCACGCGAAGCCCAAAGTGAATGAACAGGCGGAAGTGACTATCCGCCACGCTGACCTGATGGGGGTATTCTGTATTCTCTCGGGCAGCATGAACCAAAAGTAAGAGGTAAACGTGGCGAAAGCTCCAAAACGCGCATTTGTCTGTAATGAATGTGGTGCGGATTATCCGCGCTGGCAGGGGCAGTGCAGCGCCTGCCATGCCTGGAACACCATCACCGAGATGCGCATCGCCGCGTCGCCGCAGGTGGCGAGAAACGAGCGTCTTTCAGGCTATGCCGGTAACGCCGGCGTGTCGAAGGTGCAGAAGCTGTCAGATATCAGCCTGGAGGCGCTGCCGCGTTTCTCCACCGGCTTTAAAGAATTTGACCGCGTGCTGGGCGGCGGCGTGGTGCCGGGCAGCGCGATCCTAATTGGCGGCAACCCCGGCGCGGGCAAATCGACGCTGCTGCTGCAAACCCTCTGCAAACTGGCGGAAGGGATGAAAACCCTGTACGTCACCGGGGAGGAGTCCCTGCAGCAGGTGGCGATGCGCGCCCATCGTCTCGGGTTGCCAACGGCCAACCTGAACATGCTCTCGGAAACCAGCATTGAGCAGATCTGTCAGATCGCCGATGAAGAAAAGCCGCAGCTGATGGTGATCGACTCCATCCAGGTGATGCATATGGCCGACGTGCAGTCGTCGCCGGGCAGCGTCGCCCAGGTACGGGAAACCGCGGCCTATTTGACGCGCTTTGCTAAAACTCGCGGCGTGGCGATTGTGATGGTCGGCCACGTCACCAAAGACGGCTCGCTGGCCGGTCCGAAGGTGCTGGAGCACTGTATCGACTGCTCGGTGCTGCTGGACGGGGATGCCGACTCCCGCTTCCGCACGTTGCGCAGCCATAAAAACCGCTTTGGCGCGGTGAACGAGCTGGGCGTCTTCGCCATGACCGAGCAGGGCCTGCGCGAAGTGAGCAACCCGTCCGCTATCTTCCTCAGCCGGGGAGATGAAATCACCTCCGGTAGCTCGGTGATGGTGGTCTGGGAAGGGACCCGCCCGCTGCTGGTGGAGATCCAGGCGCTGGTCGATCACTCGATGATGTCCAACCCGCGCCGCGTTGCGGTGGGGCTGGAACAGAACCGTCTGGCGATCCTGCTGGCGGTGCTGCACCGTCACGGCGGCCTACAGATGGCCGATCAGGACGTCTTCGTCAATGTGGTCGGCGGGGTGAAGGTCACGGAAACCAGCGCCGACCTGGCGCTGCTGCTGGCGATGGTCTCCAGCCTGCGCGACCGTCCTCTGCCGCAGGATCTGGTGGTCTTTGGCGAAGTGGGGCTGGCCGGGGAAATTCGCCCGGTACCGAGCGGTCAGGAGCGTATCTCCGAAGCGGCGAAGCACGGCTTCCGTCGCGCCATCGTCCCGGCGGCCAATGTGCCGAAAAAAGTGCCGGAAGGCATGCAAATCTTTGGCGTGAAAAAGCTTTCAGACGCGCTAAGCGTTTTTGACGACTTATAATAAGTTAAAAGGAGATTAGCGATGTCGTCATTTGACTATTTAAAAAGCGCCATTAAGCAGAAAGGCTGTACCCTGCAGCAGGTGGCGGAAGCCAGCGGAATGACCAAGGGGTATCTCAGCCAGCTGCTGAATGCCAAAATCAAAAGCCCGAGCGCGCAGAAGCTTGAAGCGCTGCATCGTTTCCTCGGGCTGGAGTTTCCCCGCCGACAGAAAAGCGTCGGCGTGGTGTTTGGTAAGTTTTACCCACTGCATACCGGGCATATCTACCTGATACAGCGCGCCTGTAGCCAGGTCGATGAGCTGCATATCATTATGGGCTATGACGATACCCGCGACCGCGAGCTGTTTGAAGAGAGCGCCATGTCGCAACAGCCGACGGTGCCTGACCGCCTGCGCTGGCTGCTGCAAACCTTTAAATATCAGAAGAATATTCGCATCCACGCCTTCAATGAAGAGGGGATGGAGCCCTATCCGCACGGCTGGGACGTGTGGAGCCATGGGATCCGCGCTTTTATGAGCGAAAAAGGGATCGAGCCGAACCGGATCTATACCTCGGAAGAGGCCGATGCGCCGCAGTACCTTGAGCATCTGGGGATCGAGACGGTGCTTATCGATCCTAAGCGGACCTTTATGAATATTAGCGGCGGGCAGATCCGCGAGAACCCGTTCCGCTACTGGGAATATATTCCGACGGAAGTGAAACCGTTCTTTGTGCGGACGGTGGCGATCCTCGGCGGCGAGTCGAGCGGTAAATCGACGCTGGTCAATAAACTCGCCAATATCTTCAATACCACCAGCGCCTGGGAATATGGCCGGGATTATGTTTTTTCGCATCTCGGCGGCGATGAGATGGCGCTCCAGTATTCGGATTACGATAAAATTGCCCTTGGGCATGCGCAGTATATTGATTTTGCGGTGAAATATGCCAACAAGGTGGCGTTCATCGATACCGACTTCGTCAGCACTCAGGCCTTCTGTCTGAAGTACGAGGGACGTGAGCACCCGTTTGTGCAGGCGCTGATTGATGAATACCGCTTCGACCTGGTGATCCTGCTGGAGAACAATACCCCGTGGGTGGCCGATGGACTGCGCAGTCTTGGGAGCTCGGTGGATCGTAAAGAGTTTCAGTCGTTGCTGGTATCGCTGCTGAAAGAGAACGAGATCGAATTCGTTCATGTGAAGGAGTCGGACTACGATGCCCGGTTCCTGCGCTGCGTCGAGCTGGTGAAACAGCTGATGGGCGAGCAGGGGTAGGGGCTCTGCGGGCTGTTGCCCTCACCCCAACCCTCTCCCAATGGGAGAGGGAGCAAACATTAAAAAAGGCAACTTGCGTTGCCTTTTTGCGTTTTATTTCGCGATACGTTTGTACTTGATTCGCTTCGGCTCCAGCGCGTCGGCGCCGAGAGTGCGTTTCTTGTACTCTTCGTACTCGGTAAAGTTACCTTCGAAGAACTCAACCTTACCTTCATCCTGGTAATCCAGAATGTGGGTGGCAATACGGTCAAGGAACCAGCGGTCGTGCGAGATAACCATCGCGCAGCCCGGGAACTCCAGCAGGGCGTTTTCCAGCGCGCGCAGGGTTTCGATATCCAGGTCGTTGGTTGGTTCATCGAGCAGCAGGACGTTACCGCCGACCTGCAGCAGTTTCGCCAGGTGCAGACGACCACGTTCACCGCCGGACAGCTCGCCAACGCGTTTACCCTGGTCGACGCCTTTGAAGTTAAAGCGGCCCACGTAGGCGCGGCTCGGCATCTCGGTGTTGCCGATCTTCATGATATCCAGGCCGCCAGACACTTCTTCCCACACGGTCTTACTGTTGTCCATCGCGTCGCGGAACTGATCGACGGAAGCCAGCTTAACGGTTTCACCCAGGGTGATGGTGCCGGAATCAGGCTGTTCCTGGCCAGACATCATGCGGAAGAGGGTGGATTTACCCGCGCCGTTCGGACCGATGATGCCGACGATAGCGCCTTTCGGTACCGAGAAGCTCAGATCGTCAATCAGAACGCGGTCGCCGTAGGATTTGCGCAGATGGCTGACTTCCAGAACTTTATCGCCCAGACGCGGGCCTGGCGGAATGAACAGTTCGTTAGTCTCGTTACGTTTCTGATATTCAACGTTGTTAAGCTCTTCAAAGCGCGCCAGGCGGGCTTTGCCCTTAGACTGACGGCCTTTCGCGCCCTGGCGAACCCACTCGAGTTCTTTCTCGATAGATTTGCGGCGTGCGGCTTCCTGAGAAGCTTCCTGCGCCAGACGCTGGTCTTTCTGCTCCAGCCAGGAGGAGTAGTTGCCTTCCCACGGAATACCTTCGCCGCGGTCAAGCTCGAGGATCCAGCCGGCGACGTTATCAAGGAAGTAACGGTCGTGGGTAATCGCCACCACGGTGCCTTCGAAGTCGTGCAGGAAGCGTTCCAGCCAGGCGACGGACTCGGCGTCGAGGTGGTTGGTCGGTTCGTCGAGCAGCAGCATATCCGGTTTTTCCAGCAGCAGACGGCACAGCGCGACGCGGCGGCGTTCACCACCGGAAAGATTAGCGATTTTCGCATCCCAGTCCGGCAGGCGCAGGGCGTCGGCCGCGCGCTCCAGCTGGACGTTCAGGTTGTGGCCGTCGTGCGCCTGGATAATCTCTTCGAACTTGCCTTGCTGTGCGGCAAGCTTATCGAAGTCCGCATCCGGCTCGGCGTATTTGGCATAGACTTCGTCCAGACCCTTCAGCGCGTTAACCACTTCGGCGACCGCTTCTTCCACGGACTCGCGCACGGTGTGCTCCGGGTTGAGCTGCGGCTCCTGCGGCAGGTAGCCGATTTTGATGCCGGGCTGCGGACGCGCTTCACCTTCGATCTCGGTGTCGATACCGGCCATGATGCGCAGCAGGGTAGATTTACCGGCGCCGTTCAGACCGAGCACACCGATTTTCGCGCCAGGGAAAAAGCTGAGGGAGATATTTTTCAAAATATGACGTTTCGGCGGAACCACTTTGCCGACACGATGCATGGTATAAACGAATTGAGCCACGTTGGACTTCGCCTCTTTCTATTTTGATAGATAGTTCAAAGCCGAAGTGTAGCCTTTTTCGCGCGCTAATCCCAGCGAGGCGACAGGATTCACAGAAGCGTAAAAAAATGTCCAGGACATGGCGCGTTTAGCGTTGTCTGATTAGCATAAGTAAAGCCGCCTGCCGAACCGGCAGGGGTTTTTAAGCGGCACGATGCTGCGAAAATGCACCGGAAAGAGGAAGAGCTTGTGGAAAAAGCCAAAAAAATGGCGTGGCATCTTTTGGCTGCCAGCGTTGGTTTGTTGACGTTGAGTCAGCTGGCGCATGCGGATTCACTGGATGAACAGCGCAGCCGCTACGCACAAATTAAGCAGGCGTGGGATAACCGGCAGATGGATGTAGTCGACCAGCTGATGCCCACGTTAAGCACCTATCCCCTGTATCCCTATTTGCAGTACCGACAGATCACCGACGATCTGATGAACCAGCCGGCGCTGGTGGTGAAAAACTTTATTGACGCCAATCCGACGCTGCCCCCTGCGCGTTCATTACGTTCGCGCTTCGTGAATGAACTGGCCCGGCGCAGCGACTGGCGCGGCTTGCTGGCGTTTAGCCCGGATAAGCCGACCAGCACCGAGGCGCAGTGCAACTATTACTACGCCAAGCTGAGCGTGGGGCAGTCGCAGGAGGCCTGGAGCGGGGCGAAAGAGCTGTGGTTGACGGGCAAGAATCAGCCCGGCGCCTGTGAACCGCTGTTCAGCGCCTGGCGCGACTCCGGTCAGCAGGATCCGCTGGCCTATCTCGAACGGATCCGCCTGGCGATGAAGGCCGGCAATATCGGGCTGGTGAAATCGCTGGCCCAGCAAATGCCCGCCAACTACCAGAGCATCGCCAGCGCCGTGGTCGCCCTGGCTAACGATCCAAACAGCGTCCTCACCTTCGCCCGCACCACCGGGGCGACGGACTTTACCCGTCAGATGGCCGCCGTCGCCTTCGCCAGCGTCGCCCGCCAGGACGTGGAAAATGCCCGCCTGATGATCCCTTCGCTGGTACAGGCTCAGCAGCTCAATGAGGATCAGACCCAGGAACTGCGCGATATTGTCGCCTGGCGCCTGATGGGTAGCGATGTAACCGAAGAGCAGGCCATCTGGCGCGATGACGCAATCATGCGTTCGCAGTCCACGCCGCTGGTGGAGCGGCGGGTACGGATGGCGTTGGGGACGGGCGATCGCCATGGCCTCAACACCTGGCTGGCGCGTCTGCCGATGGAGGCGAAAGAGAAAGACGAATGGCGCTACTGGCAGGCGGATCTGCTGCTGGAGCGCGGCAGGGATGAGGAGGCGCAGGCGATCCTTCGCTCGTTGATGCAACAGCGAGGCTTCTACCCGATGGTCGCCGCGCAGCGTCTTGGCGAGGAGTATACCTTCCGCATCGATAAAGCCTCGGGCACCATCGATCCGGCGCTGGCCTCCGGGCCGGAGATGGCGCGGGTACGTGAGCTGATGTACTGGAATATGGATAACACCGCGCGCACCGAATGGGCCAACCTGGTCACTAGTCGCACCAAATCCCAGCAGGCGCAGCTGGCGCGCTATGCCTTCGATCAGCACTGGTGGGATCTGAGCGTGCAGGCGACGATCGCCGGTAAGCTGTGGGATCAGCTGGAAGAACGTTTCCCGCTGGCCTATAACGACCTGTTTGCCCGCTATGTTAGCGGCAAAGATATTCCGCAGAGCTACGCGATGGCGATTGCCCGTCAGGAGAGCGCCTGGAACCCGAAAGTGCGCTCGCCGGTCGGCGCCAGCGGACTGATGCAGATTATGCCGGGCACCGCGACGCATACCGTCAGTATGTTCAGCATTCCCGGCTACAGCGGCCCGTCGCAGCTGTTGGATCCGGAAACCAACATCAATATCGGCACCAGCTATCTGCAGTACGTTTATCAGCAGTTCGGCAATAACCGTATCTACGCCTCAGCGGCCTATAACGCCGGGCCGGGCCGGGTACGCAGCTGGCAGGGGAATAGCGCCGGACGGATCGACGCCGTGGCGTTTGTCGAGAGTATTCCGTTTTCGGAAACCCGCGGCTACGTGAAGAATGTCCTCTCCTATGACGCCTACTACCGCTACTTTATTGGGCAGCAGGATAAGATCCTCAGCGATGCGGAGTGGCGCCAGCGTTACTGATCGCCGGGAAGTATGTTATGCTTTGTACTCGTTGAAGAGTACATTCGACGGGCAGCGTAAGCTGCCCGTCTCAATATGGTGGCGCGATATGACCCAACAATCTCCCTATTCCGCGGCCGTTGCCGAACAACGTCATCAGGAGTGGCTGCGCTTTGTTGCCCTGCTTCAGCAGGCCTATGCTGAGGATCTGCATCTGCCGTTGCTGCAGCTGATGCTGACGCCCGACGAGCGCGAAGCCCTGGGTACCCGGGTGCGCATTATCGAAGAGTTGCTGCGCGGCGAGATGAGCCAGCGTGAGCTGAAAAATGAGCTCGGCGCCGGAATTGCGACCATTACCCGCGGGTCGAACAGCCTGAAATCGGCGCCGGTAGAGCTGCGCCAGTGGCTGGAGCAGACGCTGCTGGCTAGCGATAAATAGCGTTATGGAACGGGCTTAGCGCCAGCACGACCGCCTGGTGGTAAACGCTGCTGCGGGTTAATCTGCCGCCGGTGAAAACCCCAATCGCCCCCTCTTTACGACCGATCTGATCGATGCCGGTATACTGCGACATGACCGGGCCGAGGGCTTCGCCAGCGCGAACCTGCTCAAGAATAACGTCAGGCAACGGCAGCGTGGCTGAGCGCGCTTCTCCGCGCTGGCTGGCGCTTTCGATGACCACCCAGCTAAAGGTGCTGTCATCGTCGATACCGGCTTCGATAGCTACCCAGAAATCGGCATTTGGCCGGGCAAGGCGCGCATTGGCGACGCGATTTCGTGCGCCAGCGCGCGTTTCCTCGCTGCCGAAGGGCTGTTCCGGCACGCCGCTCTCGACGGCGACGGACTCAATGTGGCAGGATCCTTCGCCGAAAATCTCGTCAAAAGCCTGCAGAATTGCCTGAATTTTGGCGGGATTAGTGGTCGCTGAGACAACATGGTGCATAATCAAAACAACTCAGAATAAACTAACGTCATCGCAGTATACTCTAAATCACCCCGAGGGCAGGCGGTAATGCCCGAAAGCGGTTGATAACGAGTCCAGAACGGAAAAAAAGCATGTTACAAGTATACCTTGTTCGCCACGGTGAAACGCAGTGGAACGCCGAGCGACGTATTCAGGGTCAGTCCGACAGCCCGCTGACCGCCCATGGTGAGCGCCAGGCCTGGCAGGTTGGCGAGCGCGCCAGAACGCTGGGGATCACCCATATTATTACCAGCGATCTGGGACGAACCCGCCGCACAGCAGAGATTATCGCCGAAGCCTGCGGCTGCAGCGTGATCGCCGATGCGCGCCTGCGCGAACTGGATATGGGGGTGCTGGAGAAGCGCCATATCGACTCGCTCAGCGAAGAAGAAGAAGGCTGGCGTCGCCAGCTGGTCAACGGCACACCGGACGGTCGTATTCCGCAGGGCGAATCGATGCAGGAGCTCAGCGAGCGTATGCATGCGGCGCTGGCATCCTGTCTGGAATTACCCGCCGGTAGCCGGCCGCTGCTGGTGAGTCATGGGATCGCGCTGGGCTGCCTGGTGAGCACGATATTAGGGCTGCCGGCGTACGCTGAGCGTCGTCTGCGGCTGCGCAACTGCTCTATTTCGCGCGTCGACTATCAGCAAAGCCCGTGGCTGGCTTCCGGCTGGGTGGTGGAAACGGCGGGCGACGTCTCGCATCTTGACGCCCCCGCAATGGACGAGCTGCAGCGTTAACGGCGGATCGGGATCAGATACTCGCAGCGCAACTGAATCGGCGTGGCCTGATCCCGGCTTTCATCTTCAGGGTAGAAGCGTTCAATATCCAGCCCCTTGCGACGCGTCAGGTTCAGCATCGGCATGCAGGTGCCGTAGACGGTCAGGATGAATTCCTGCAGACCGGTACCCAGCCCTTCATACGTAAACATGACATACTCGCCGCCCTCCAGGGTCACTGGATGGGCATGCTGCAGGTGGCCGTTAGCCATCTCCGGCGTCAGCGCGGTGGTATAGAATACTTCCTGCTCATCGTCTTTTTCCAGGCTCGGACGCGGCTCATGCAGCCCGTAGAGCACCGGGGGGATTGACGGTGAGTTGCCGAGGAAGTCTCGCCAGAACTGGACCCGCATCTGGTTACGAAAATCGGAGATTTCCTCGAGCTTACAGGTATAGCTCTGGGTCACGCCAAGCAGCTGAGTAGGGGGCAGAGTGATAAACTCATGTTTCGGCAGGATAAATTCGCCAAGACGCAGCGGCGGGCGCATACCGAACGAGCTCCAGTCCGGCGAGCGGCGGTAGAGCGCCGGCGTCAGCGAGAATTGTTTCTTAAACGCTCGGGTGAAGGTCTGCTGGGAGTCGAAACGGTACTGCAGCGCAATATCAAGGATTGGACGGGCGGTCAGGCGTAATGCGACAGCAGATTTCGACAAGCGGCGCGCGCGAATATAGGCACCGATGGCATGGCCGGTGACATCCTTAAACATTCGCTGCAAATGCCACTTGGAATAACCTGCCTTCGCCGCCACATTATCCAGAGAAAGCGGCTGATCCAGGTGACCTTCCAGCCAGCTAAGGAGATCGCGAATAATCCCTGCTTGATCCATAAAATGTCCCCATCCTTAAACACAGGTGCCTGATATTAAAGTAGCGGATAATAGCATTTTTTGATGTTTTAGCATTCAGTGTTTTTTTTGCTTTTAAATGCGGTAGGTCAGGGGATTTGAACGATAATTTTGTAAAGCTGTGATCTATAAACCTTTTCTGCTAAGTGCGTGATAATCACTCAGCTATATTTTTTAATAATGGTAACAATATGAAATACAAGAAGTTTGCGATGGGGCTGCTCCTGCTGGCCGGTAGCCAGCTGGCTCAGGCGGAGCAGATTGGTTCCGTGGATACGGTCTTCAAATGGTTAGGGCCGGATCACAAAATCGTCGTCGAAGCCTTTGACGATCCGGATGTACAGAACGTGACCTGCTATATCAGCCGGGCGAAAACCGGTGGCATCAAAGGCGGGCTGGGGCTGGCGGAAGATACCTCTGACGCGGCGATTTCCTGCCAGCAGGTCGGGCCGATTGAGCTAACGGACAAAATCAAAAACGGTAAAAGCCAGGGCGACGTGGTGTTCCAGAAGCGCACCTCGCTGGTGTTTAAAAAACTGCAGGTCGTGCGTTTCTATGATGCGAAGCGCAATGCGCTGGTCTATCTGACCTACTCGGATAAAGTGGTTGATGGCTCGCCGAAGAACGCCATCAGCGCCGTGCCGATCATGCCATGGAATAAATAAACGGGAGCGCGCATGCAGCAGCCACGGATTTGGTTAGTTGAGGATGAACAGAGTATCGCTGATACCCTGGTTTACATGCTGCAGCAGGAGGGCTTCCAGGTCAGCGTCTTTGGCCGCGGTTTGCCCGCGCTGGAGGCGGCGGCGCATCAGGCGCCAGATGTCGCCATCCTCGACGTCGGCTTGCCGGATATCAGCGGCTTCGAGCTCTGTCGGCGTCTGCTGACGCGTTATCCGGCGCTGCCGGTGCTGTTTTTGACGGCGCGTAGCGACGAGGTCGATAAGCTGCTGGGGCTGGAAATCGGCGCTGACGATTACATCGCCAAGCCGTTTTCACCACGCGAAGTCTGCGCGCGGGTGCGAACCGTGCTGCGGCGGCTGCAGAAGTTTGCCGCGCCATCGCCGGTGGTACGCGTCGGCGAGTTTGTGCTCGATGAGCAGGCGGCGGCGATCAGCTGGTTCGGCCAGCCGCTGAATCTGACTCGCTACGAATTTCTGCTGTTGAAAACCCTGCTTCACGCGCCCGGTCGCGTCTTCTCCCGTCAGCAGCTGATGGAGCTGGTGTGGATCGATGCCTGGGAAAGCCTCGACCGTACCGTCGATACCCATATCAAAACCCTGCGCGCTAAGCTGCGGGCTGTGAATCCTGAAAAGGCGCCAATCAATACCCATCGCGGTATGGGCTACAGCCTGGGGAGCGGCTGATGCGTATCGGCATGCGCCTGCTGCTGGGCTATTTTCTTATCGTCGCGATCGCCGCGTGGTTTGTGCTGTCGATCTTTGTCCAGGAAGTGAAGCCGGGCGTGCGCCGGGCGACAGAGGGGACCCTCAATGATACCGCTACCCTGTTGGCGGCGCTGGCGCGTGAGGATCTGCTGGCGGCAAACCCGCAGCAGGGCAGGCTGGCGCAGGCCTTTCACCAGCTCAACCAGCAGCCGCTCAACGCCAATATTGGCGGAATTAAAAAGGTACGTAATGAGTACCGCGTCTATCTGACCGATGCCCGGGGCAAGGTGGTGTTTGACTCCAGCGGGCAGGCGACAGGGCAGGACTATTCGCGCTGGAACGATGTCTGGCTCACCCTGCGCGGCCAGTACGGCGCGCGCAGTACGCGCAGCGATCCGCATGATGAAGCCAGCTCGGTGATGTATATCGCCGCGCCGGTGATGGATAAGGGGCGGATTATCGGCGTGCTGAGCGTCGGTAAACCCAACCTGGCGATGACGCCGGTCATTAAGCGCAGCGAGCGGCGGATCCTCTGGGCCGGCGGCGCCCTGCTGGGCATTGCGCTGTTGATTGGCGGCGGCGTCGTCTGGTGGATCAATTTCTCTATCGGCAAGCTGGTGCGCTATGCGGACTCGGTGACCGCTGAGCGCCCGCTGCCGCTGCCGGAGGTTGGCAGCAGCGAATTGCGCAAGCTGGCCCAGGCTCTGGAGAGCATGCGGGTAAAGCTCGAAGGTAAGAATGCCATCGAAAACTATGTCTATGACCTGACCCATGAACTGAAAAGCCCGCTGGCGGCCATCCGCGGCGCGGCGGAGATCCTGCGTGAAGGGCCGCCGCCTGAGGTGGCGGCGCGGTTTACTGATAATATCCTCGCGCAAAACACCCGGATGCAACTGCTGGTGGAGCGGCTGCTCCAGCAGGCGAGACTGGAAAGCCGGCTGGAGATAAAGCAGCATCCGGTGTCGATAGATGCGCTATACCAACGGCTGACGGAGGAGCGCAACATCGCTCTGGCGGCGAAAGCTATCACCCTGCGCTGGCGGGAGAGTGGGATGCTGGTCAATGGCGATGGCGAGCTGCTGGCCCAGGCGCTGGGTAATCTGCTCGACAACGCGATTGACTTTACCCCCCAGGGCGGTGAGATCGCCCTGGCTGCGGAGAAGCGAAATGAAGAGGTGCAATTGAGCGTTATCGACAACGGGTGCGGTATTCCGGACTATGCCCTGGAACGAATCTTTGAGCGATTCTATTCGCTGCCGCGCGAAGACGGCCATAAGAGCAGCGGCCTTGGGCTGGCGTTCGTTCGTGAAGTCGCGCGCCTGCATCACGGCGATATCAATCTGCACAATCGGCCCGAAGGCGGCGTGGTCGCCACGCTGCGACTTCACCGTCCCTTCACATAGCTTCAAATTCTCCCCACACAGCCGTCCTATTGTGAGGCCATCACGATAGGGAGAAAGGCTATGTTGAAATCACCGTTATTCTGGAAAATCACCACGTTAATAGGCTGTATTGTGCTGCTATCTTTGCCGTTAATGATGGTCAGGGAGCTTATTAATGAACGAGCGGATTATCGTAGCGAAGTGGTGGACGCCATTGAGCAAAGCACCAGCGGCTCGCAAAAACTCGCCGGACCGCTGATCGCTATTCCGATAACCGAGACCCTGACCCGCATGGAGAACCAAAAAGAGGTCAACTATCAGCGGAGCTGGGTGTATTACTGGCTGCCGGAGTCGCTGGCGGTCGCCGGCAAACAGACCGTGGAGTCGAGGAGGGTAGGTATCTACAGCGGCCAGGTCTGGCATAACGTCTTGCAGATTAAGGCCTCGTTTGATCCGCTGCGTCTGGCGGCGCTGAGAAAAACGAATATCGTCTTAGGCCAGCCGCGGCTGGTGGTGAGCGTCGGCGATGCCCGCGGCATTGGCGCCATCCATGCCCCGGAGGTCAACGGTAACGTATTAAGCGTGGAGCCGGGGCTGGGGATAAGCGGCGATGGCGCAGGTATTCATATGCCAATGCCTGCGCTGGCGGAGGACAACAAGCCGCTTGAGATTGCCTTTTCACTCGATCTGAACGGGACGGGTGAGTTTTCACTGGTGCCGCTCGGGCGTAACAGCGAGCTGCAGCTGACCAGTAACTGGCCGCATCCCGGTTTTCTCGGCAGCTTCCTGCCAACGCAACGGGAAGTGAGTGCTGCCGGCTATCGCGCCCACTGGCAAAGCAGCTGGTTCGCCAACGATATGGGGAGCTATTTCAAGGATGATATGGAGATCCCATGGTCGCGACTGCCGGCGTTCAGTGCCGATGTGATGTCCTTTGCCGACCAGTACCAGCTAACCGATCGGGCGACAAAATATGCCATCCTGTTAATCGGGCTGACCTTTATGGCTTTTTTCGTGTTCGAGAGCCTGACCCGTCGTCCCCTGCATCCGATGCAATATCTGCTGGTGGGTTTATCGCTGGTGCTGTTTTACCTGGTGCTGCTGGCGCTCTCAGAGCACATTGGTTTTACCGCCGCCTGGCTGGCGGCCAGCCTGTCTGGCGCGGTGATGAATGGGATCTACCTTCAGGCGGTGCTCAGAGGATGGCGTAACAGCCTGCTGTTTGTCGCCGCGCTACTGCTGCTGGATGGCGTGATGTGGTTTCTGTTGCATTCTGAGGATAGCGCGCTGCTGCTGGGTACCGGGGTGCTGGCGCTGGCGCTGAGCGTCCTGATGTTTTTGACCCGTCGCGTGGACTGGTATGCGTTATCGCTGCCGAAAGGCACAGTGCCTCCGACACCGGCTGCCGATGACGATAAGCTGCGTCTCTGGAAAGAGTGACGGCATAAAAAACGGCGCCCCTGGGGCGCCGTTTTCGCATCATGGCTGCGGAATAAATCGTATTATTCCTGCAGATCGCCACAGAAACGGTAGCCTTCACCGTGAATGGTAGCGATGATTTCCGGGGTATCCGGAGTGGATTCGAAGTGTTTACGAATCCGACGAATGGTCACGTCAACGGTACGGTCATGCGGCTTCAGCTCGCGACCGGTCATTTTCTTCAGCAGCTCGGCACGAGACTGAATTTTGCCCGGGTTTTCGCAGAAGTGCAGCATCGCGCGGAATTCACTGCGCGGCAGCTTGTACTGTTCGCCGTTCGGGCTAACCAGGGAACGGCTGTTGATATCGAGTTCCCAGCCGTTGAACTTGTAGCTTTCCACGCTGCGACGCTCTTCGCTCACGGTACCGAGGTTCATGGTACGGGAGAGCAGGTTGCGCGCGCGAATAGTCAGTTCACGCGGGTTAAACGGTTTAGTGATATAGTCGTCAGCGCCGATTTCGAGGCCAAGGATCTTATCCACTTCGTTGTCGCGGCCGGTTAAGAACATCAGCGCGACGTCAGCCTGCTCGCGCAGCTCGCGCGCCAGCAGAAGACCATTTTTACCCGGCAGGTTGATATCCATGATCACCAGGTTGATATCATTTTCAGACAGGATCTGATGCATTTCCGCGCCATCGGTCGCTTCGAATACATCGTAACCTTCTGCTTCGAAAATACTTTTTAACGTGTTGCGTGTTACCAACTCGTCTTCAACGATAAGAATGTGCGGGGTCTGCATGTTTGCTACCTAAATTGCCAACTAAATCGAAACAGGAAGTACCAAAGTCCCTGACCTGCCTGCTGCATGTCGCAAATTAACATGCGCGGCGTAACATGACTAAAGTACGTAATTGCGTTCTTGATGCACTTTCCATCAACGTCAACAACATCATTAGCTTGGTCGTGGGTACTTTCCCTCTGGACCCGACGGTGTCAAAAACGGCTGACATCCTAACCATTTTAACAGCAACATAACAGGCTAAGAGAGGCCGAACACCCAATAAAACTACGCTTCGTTGACATATATCAAGTTCAATTGTAGCACGTTAACAGTCTTGTGAAATCATTGCATCGCCATGCTCTTTATAGTCACAATCTTTACCAGGCTCAACTAGTTGCGTGGATAAATTAATAAATACAGTGAATCCAAAGCCTGAAACGATGCATCAGATGAAATTGCATTGCCCATCATATGGATAAATGGGTTCTGTTAACATACTCCTTGTCACGGCCTCCTGAGAACAGTTTAGATTTTTTTATGGGTAAGAAAACGCAATTTTAGTGATTTTTGTTGCAAATTTGTAAATTTTCACCGCGTAAAATGGGGGGCGCTGCGCCTCGATAACGCCTGAGAGAGAGAAAGAAACCGCAATGCGTTTAACGATTATTTTAGTCGGTCCTGCCCGGGCCGAGAACGTCGGCGCTGCCGCCAGGGCGATGAAAACCATGGGATTTCGCGAACTACGGATCGTCGATAGCGAAGCCCACCTGGCGCCGCCGGCACGCTGGGTGGCACATGGCTCAGGCGACATCCTCGATGGTATCACCACCTATCCCACCCTTGCCGAGGCGCTGCATGACGTTGATTTTACCGTCGCCACCACCGCCCGCAGCCGCGCACGTTTTCACTATTACGCCACGCCGCAGCAGCTGTTGCCGCTGCTGGAGGAGAAGGCGCAGTGGATGAACCATACTGCCCTGGTATTTGGTCGTGAGGACGCCGGATTGACCAATGAGGAGCTGGCGCTGGCTGATGTGTTGACCGGTGTGCCGATGGCTGCGGATTATCCGTCGCTGAATCTCGGCCAGTCGGTGATGGTCTACTGTTATCAATTAGCATCGCTAATGCAACAAACGGCGCCCGCCGCCGCTGCGGCAGACCATCATCAGCTGCAGGCCTTACGTACTCGTACCCTGGCGTTACTTTCGCGTTTGGGCGTGGAGGATGATGCCAAACTGGCCGACTGGTTGTCGCAACGGCTGGGCCTGCTGCAGCAGCGTGACACGGCAATGTTGCATCGTTTGCTGCATGATATTGAAAAAAACCTGCCAGAATAAAACTCTGTAATATTTTTTATTTATGGATGTGTATGCTGTTCTATGGGCTGGTTTTCCGCCGATCTGGATGTTTTTTCTCACGGCAGCGGGAAAATACGTAAGCCTGCTGAAATGGGGCAAATTGAGAAATTCATTGACTTAAGACGGCAGATACTTTAACCAATATAGGCAGGACATACAGACAGATAAAAATACAGAGTACACAACATCCATGAATCGCATCGGCATGATTACCACCATTATCACCACCACCATTACCACAGGTAACGGTGCGGGCTGACGCGTACAGGAAACACAGAAAAAAGCCCGCACCTGAACAGTGCGGGCTTTTTTTTTGACAAGAGATCAAGGGGTAAGAACCATGCGAGTGTTGAAGTTCGGCGGTACATCAGTGGCAAATGCGGAACGGTTTCTGCGGGTTGCCGATATTCTGGAGAGTAATGCCAGGCAGGGGCAGGTAGCGACGGTCCTGTCTGCCCCGGCGAAGATCACTAACCACCTGGTAGCGATGATTGAAAAGACCATTGGCGGCCAGGATGCCCTCCCCAATATTGCCGACGCCGAACGCATTTTTGCCGAACTTCTTCAGGGCCTTGCCGACGCCCAGCCCGCTTTCCCGCTTGCCCAGTTAAAAGCCTTCGTGGAGCAGGAATTTGCTCAGATTAAGCATGTTCTGCACGGCATCAGCCTGCTGGGTCAGTGCCCGGACAGCGTCAATGCCGCGCTGATCTGCCGCGGCGAAAAGCTCTCCATCGCCATCATGGCGGGTCTGCTGGAAGCCCGTGGACATAAAGTCAGTGTCATTAACCCGGTCGAAAAACTGCTTGCCGTGGGCCACTATCTGGAATCCACCGTCGATATCGCCGAATCCACCCGCCGCATTGCCGCCAGCCAGATCCCGGCAGACCATATGATCCTGATGGCCGGGTTTACCGCCGGCAATGAGAAAGGCGAGCTGGTGGTGCTGGGGCGTAACGGCTCCGACTACTCGGCTGCGGTACTGGCCGCCTGCCTGCGCGCTGACTGCTGCGAAATCTGGACCGATGTCGACGGAGTGTACACCTGCGATCCGCGTCAGGTGCCGGATGCGCGCCTGCTGAAATCGATGTCTTATCAGGAGGCGATGGAGCTCTCCTACTTTGGCGCGAAAGTGCTGCACCCGCGCACCATCGCCCCTATCGCCCAGTTCCAAATCCCATGCCTGATTAAAAATACCGGCAACCCACAGGCGCCGGGAACGCTTATCGGCGCCAGCCGCGACGAGGACGATTTGCCGGTGAAAGGCATCTCTAACCTCAACAACATGGCGATGTTCAACGTCTCCGGGCCGGGGATGAAAGGGATGGTCGGCATGGCGGCCCGCGTCTTCGCCACCATGTCCCGCGCCGGCATCTCGGTGGTGTTGATCACTCAATCTTCTTCCGAGTACAGCATCAGTTTCTGCGTGCCGCAGAGCGACTGCGCACGTGCCAAACGGGCGATGGAAGATGAGTTTTATCTGGAGCTGAAAGAGGGGCTGCTGGAGCCGCTGGCGATTATGGAGCGTCTGGCGATCATCTCCGTGGTGGGCGACGGAATGCGTACCCTGCGCGGTATCTCGGCGAAATTCTTTGCGGCGCTGGCCCGCGCCAATATCAATATCGTGGCGATTGCCCAGGGCTCTTCCGAGCGCTCAATTTCGGTAGTGGTCAGCAATGACGACGCCACCACCGGCGTGCGCGTGACCCATCAGATGCTGTTCAACACCGATCAGGTGATTGAAGTGTTTGTCATCGGCGTCGGCGGCGTCGGCGGCGCGCTGCTAGAGCAGATCAAGCGCCAGCAGGGGTGGCTGAAGAACAAACATATCGATCTGCGCGTCTGCGGTGTAGCCAATTCTCAGGCGCTGCTGACCAGCGTGCATGGCCTGAATCTGGAAAACTGGAGTGCGGAACTGGCGGAGGCGAAAGAGCCGTTTAATCTTGGCCGCCTGATCCGCCTGGTGAAAGAGTACCACCTGCTCAATCCGGTGATCGTCGACTGTACCTCCAGCCAGGCGGTCGCCGATCAGTATGCCGACTTCCTGCGCGAAGGTTTCCATGTTGTGACGCCGAACAAAAAGGCCAATACCTCTTCGCTGGATTACTATCACCAGCTGCGCCATGCGGCCAGCAGCTCGCGGCGTAAGTTCCTCTATGACACTAACGTTGGCGCGGGCCTGCCGGTGATTGAGAACCTGCAGAACCTGCTCAACGCCGGCGATGAGCTGCGCCACTTCTCCGGGATCCTGTCCGGCTCCCTGTCGTTTATCTTCGGCAAGCTGGACGAGGGGGTGAGTTTCTCCGCGGCGACGGCGCTGGCCCGTGAGATGGGGTATACCGAGCCGGATCCACGCGACGATTTATCCGGGGTGGATGTGGCGCGTAAACTGCTGATTCTGGCCCGTGAGACCGGGCGTGAACTGGAGCTGGCGGACATTATCGTCGAGTCGGCGCTGCCGCCGGACTTCGACGCCAGCGGCGATGTCGAGACCTTTATGGCCCGCCTGCCGTCGCTGGACGATGGTTTTGCCTCGCGGGTTGCTAAGGCGCGCGATGAAGGTAAAGTCTTGCGCTACGTCGGTAACATCGAAGAGGATGGTACCTGCCGGGTAAAAATAGCCGCGGTTGACGGCAACGATCCGCTGTTCAAAGTTAAGAATGGTGAGAACGCGCTGGCTTTTTATAGCCATTATTATCAGCCATTGCCGCTGGTGCTGCGCGGCTATGGCGCCGGGAACGACGTCACGGCGGCCGGCGTATTCGCCGACCTGCTGCGCACCCTGTCCTGGAAGTTAGGAGTTTAAGATGGTCAAAGTATATGCCCCGGCTTCCAGTGCCAATATGAGCGTCGGGTTTGATGTGTTGGGCGCGGCGGTCACGCCGGTCGATGGCACGCTGCTTGGCGACAACGTCACTGTCGAAGCGGCGGAGCAATTTAGCCTGCAGAATCTTGGACGCTTCGCCAGCAAACTGCCGACGGCGCCGCAGGAGAACATTGTTTACCAGTGCTGGGAAAGCTTTTGCCGGGAGATCGGCAAGACGGTGCCGGTGGCGATGACGCTGGAAAAAAACATGCCGATTGGCTCCGGGCTGGGTTCCAGCGCCTGCTCGGTGGTCGCTGCGCTGGTGGCCATGAACGAGTTCTGCGGCAAGCCGCTGAACGAGACGCGCATGCTGGCGCTGATGGGAGAGATGGAAGGGCGTATCTCCGGCAGCATTCACTACGACAACGTGGCGCCGTGCTATCTTGGCGGCATGCAGTTGATGATCGAAGAGAATGGGATTATCAGTCAGCAGGTGCCCGGGTTTGATGAGTGGCTGTGGGTGCTGGCCTATCCGGGGATTAAAGTCTCTACTGCTGAAGCGCGGGCGATTCTGCCGGCGCAGTATCGCCGCCAGGATTGTATCACCCATGGTCGCCACCTCGCGGGCTTTATTCACGCCTGCTACACCCGCCAGCCGCAGCTGGCGGCAAAATTGATGAAAGATGTGATTGCCGAACCGTACCGAACCAAACTGCTGCCGGGCTTTAGCGAAGCGCGTCAGGCGGCCATGGAGATGGGCGCCCAGGCTTGCGGCATCTCCGGCTCTGGCCCAACGCTGTTCGCGTTGTGTGATAAACCGGATACCGCACAGCGCGTCGCCGACTGGCTTGGCGCGCACTATCTGCAGAATCAGGAAGGCTTTGTTCATATTTGCCGGCTGGACACGGCGGGCGCACGCGTAGTGGGATAACCAATGAAACTGTATAACTTAAAAGATCATAACGAGCAGGTCAGCTTTGCGCAGGCCGTCACCCAGGGACTTGGCAAGCATCAGGGCCTGTTCTTTCCGCACGATCTGCCGGAATTCAGCCTGACTGAAATTGACGACATGCTGGCGCAGGACTTTGTCACCCGTAGCGCCAAAATTTTATCCGCCTTTATCGGCGATGAGATCCCGCAGGATGTCCTGCAGCAGCGGGTGCGCGCGGCGTTTGCGTTTCCGGCGCCGGTAAGCAAGGTTCAGGAAGATGTCGGCTGTCTGGAGCTGTTCCATGGCCCTACGCTGGCGTTCAAGGATTTCGGCGGCCGCTTTATGGCGCAGATGCTGACCCACATCGCAGGCGATAAGCCGGTCACCATCCTCACCGCGACCTCTGGCGACACCGGGGCGGCGGTGGCGCATGCTTTCTACGGCCTGCCGAACGTCAAGGTAGTGATCCTCTATCCGCGCGGCAAGATCAGTCCGCTGCAGGAGAAGCTGTTCTGTACCCTCGGCGGCAATATTGAAACCGTGGCGATTGATGGCGACTTTGATGCCTGCCAGGCGCTGGTGAAGCAGGCGTTTGACGATGAAGAGCTGAAGGCGACGCTGGGTCTCAACTCGGCTAACTCCATCAACATCAGCCGCCTGTTGGCGCAGATCTGTTACTACTTCGAAGCGGCGGCGCAGCTGCCGCAGGAAGCCCGCAATCAGCTGGTGATTTCCGTGCCGAGCGGCAACTTCGGCGATCTGACCGCCGGTCTGCTGGCCAAGTCGCTGGGGCTGCCGATCAAGCGCTTTATCGCCGCCACCAACGCCAACGACACCGTTCCGCGCTATCTGCAGGGCGGCGAGTGGGCGCCAAAAGCCACCCAGGCGACGCTGTCCAACGCCATGGACGTCAGCCAGCCGAACAACTGGCCGCGCGTTGAAGAGCTGTTCCGCCGTAAAATCTGGCGTCTCAGCGAGCTGGGCTATGCCGCGGTCGATGATGAGACCACCAAAGCAGCGATGCGCGAGCTGAAGGCCATCGGCTACATCTCTGAACCGCATGCGGCGATTGCCTGGCGCGCGCTGCGCGATCAGCTGCAGCCGGGAGAGTACGGCCTGTTCCTCGGCACCGCCCATCCGGCGAAGTTCAAAGAGAGCGTGGAGGAGATCCTGCAGGAGACTCTGCCGCTGCCGAAGGAGCTGGCCGACCGCGCCGACCTGCCGCTGCTGTCTCACAACCTGCCGGCGGATTTCGCCGCGCTGCGTAAGCTGATGATGGGCTAAGCCAGGCAATAATATCGGCAACATGATCAACCAAACCGGGCAGCTATTGCCCGGTTTTTATATTTAACGCACTTTTTCCATATCAGCAAAATTTCTCTCCATAAAATTCCCCACACTATTTTATTGTCAGCGCACTGCTTTTATTGCAAACTCTTTTACGGATTGTCCTCTTTGCCGGATAATTCCACTGGATTATCTTTTTTATTTATTATTTCATGCTGCTTATATTTATGCTGCTGATTTTATTATGAAGCAGCTATAGATATCATTTGTTATAGATGCATTGTTAATGCACAAGGTTTTCAAGGAGGAAACATGCGTATTTTATCTCTTTTTTTGGTGGTGTTCGCTTTAACAGGCTGCTCCGGGACAACGATTGGCGGTAATGAAGATAAATTAACGCCAGCCTATCTGAAACAACATCTCATTGTCGGAAAAACCACCAAGGCCGAGGTTCGTCAGTATTTTGGTGCCCCGGATTCTGGTCATACGACGGTGACGGCGTCGGGTAAAGAGAGCTGGTATTATTCAGTAGATAAAGGGATCAACCTGGTCAGCCTCGCGGGTTCCATGATCCCGGTAACCGGGGCATCGCAAGCTGCCGATGCGGTCGATAAGTCCAGCCAAAAAGATTCGAACTCGCTGATGATTTTCTTCGATGAAAAAGGCGTGGTGGAAAACTGGGTGCGTTAAAATAAGTAATAATCTGCTTAATTATATTGAAAAGGGGAATGACTCCCCTTTTTTATTACCGTAACGTGTTACTGCTCGTGGCGTTTAAACACCAGTTCGCCTTTCTCTGAGGCATCCGCATCAAAGAAATAGCCTTCGCTATTAAAAGCTTTGAGCTGCTCCGGCTGGGTTAAGCGGTTTTCAATAATGTAGCGACTCATCAGGCCGCGGGCTTTCTTCGCATAAAAACTGATCACTTTGAATTTGCCGTTCTTCTCATCGAGGAATACCGGCTTGATCAGCTGACCCTGCAATTTTGGCGTTTTCACCGATTTAAAATATTCATCGGAAGCCAGGTTGATGACGATATCGTCGCCCTGGTCGCGCAGCGCCTGATTCAGCTTCTCGGTAATGGTATCCCCCCAGAACTGGTACAGATCTTTGCCGCGCGGATTTTCCAGACGGATCCCCATCTCCAGGCGGTAGGGCTGCATCAGGTCTAACGGGCGCAGCACGCCATACAGCCCGGAGAGCATGCGCAGATGCTGCTGGGCGAAGTCAAAGTCGTCCTCGGTGAGCGTCTCTGCCTGCAGGCCAGTGTAGACATCGCCTTTAAAGGCGAGGATCGCCTGGCGGGCATTTTGCGGCGTAAAGTCAGGGTGCCAGTCGTGGAAGCGGGTGGCGTTTAGATCCGCCAGCTTGTCACTAATGCTCATCAGCTTGCCGATTTGCGGTGCGCTCAGCTTACGGGCGATGCCGATAAGCTGCTGAGAATACTCGAGGAGTTCGGGCTGGGTATAGCGAGTCGTTGCCAGCGGGCTTTGATAATCGAGCGTTTTAGCAGGTGAAATCAGAATCAGCATATCCAGTCCTTGCAGGTAATTTCGACGAATTTTAACAAAAAAAGTGCATGGTGGGATCGATAGCTGCAATTGCCGCGCTATTCGCGCGGCAATTCATTCCAGGCGCCCGGGGCCAGCTGTTGGTCAATATCCGGGTAACGAGTGGCATCGAAAGTCGGCTGGATACCCAGCCGCCGCTGACGCAGATAATCGCTGGCGATAATCCGCACCGTCGGGGAGAGCAGCAGAATGGCCGTCAGGTTGGTCATCGCCATCAGCGCCATGATGATATCCGCGCTCTGCCAGACGACAGGCAGGCTAACCATGGTCCCCAACAGCACCATCAGGACGGTGAGTATTCGCAGCCCCCAGATATAGCGCGGCTTATCCAGGCGCAGGAAGACCAGATTATTTTCCGCGTACACGTAATTGGCTACGATAGAGCTAAAGGCGAACAGCAGCACGATGAGGGCGATAAAACCCGCTCCCCAGCCGCCGACCAGCACGCTCATCGCGTGTTGCAAGTCCTGAATACCGTTGAGCGTATATTCATTGTCGGGCCGCGGCGCCAGCATGACGATAATCGCGCTTGCGGTACAGATCACGATAGTATCGATAAACACGCCAATCATCTGCACGATCCCCTGCGCCGCCGGGTGCGGCGGCCAGGAGGCGGCGGCCGCGGCGGCGTTAGGCGAAGAGCCCATCCCTGCTTCATTGGAGAACATGCCGCGCTGGAAGCCGCTGGTCAGCGCCTGGCTGATGGTGTAGCCCACCGCGCCGGCGGCGGCCTCCTGCCAGCCGAAGGCGCAGCGAAAGATGGTGGCGAAAATCGTCGGCAGGGCGGTGATGTGCCACAGGCCGATGAGCAGGCTGGTGGCGATCCACAACAGCGCCATAAAGGGAACGATCCATTGCATCAGACGCGCCACGCCGCGTAAACCACGGAGGATCGCCAGCAAAACGACAACGGCCAGCACGCCGCCGCTGACCGCCGCCGGCAGATCGAACGCATAGCGCAAGGCATGGGCCACGGAGTTAGCCTGCACGGTATTGAAGATAAAACCATAGGCCAGCAGGAGGAGGATCGAAAACAGGACGCCCATCCAACGCATGCCGAGCCCGCGCGCCATGTACCAGGCAGGGCCACCGCGAAACTGTCCGCGGCTATCGCGTTCTTTATACAGCTGAGCAAGGGAACATTCAGCAAAGCTGCTGGCCATGCCGAGCAGGGCGGAAACCCACATCCAGAATACGGCGCCGGGCCCACCGGCGGCGATCGCCAGCGTCACCCCGGCAAGATTGCCGCTGCCGACCCGGGCGGCAAGGCTGGTACAGAGCGCCTGAAAGGACGTTAAACCACCCGGCTGCGGGTGCAGGCTTTTTTTTAGACTGCGGCCGAATTTGCGCACGTAACGAAACTGAATACCCCGGGTTTGCCAGCTAAACCAGATACCGGCGCCCAGTAGCAGATAAATCATCACTGAGCCCCAGAGTATTTCATTGATAAATGAGAGAAAATCAGGCATTAAACATCCTCTTGTCCATGCCGGTACGCCAGTGTAAGCGTTACCAATTAAGTGACAATCCTTTCGCTTTCAGCAAATTAATCTGCATAGTTTATCACACTCTGCGCTCTTCTCTCGTCGGCGGTTGCGCTGACCCGGCAGCGTGTTATCATCTGGGCAGACCGGTTACATCCCCTTAACTGCTGTTTAAGAGAAATATATCATGACGGATAAATTAACTTCTCTGCGTCAGTACACCACTGTCGTCGCTGACACCGGAGATATTGCGGCAATGAAGCTGTATCAGCCTCAGGATGCCACCACTAACCCTTCCCTGATTCTCGGCGCGGCTCAGATCCCTGAGTACCGTAAGCTGATTGACGACGCTGTCGCCTGGGCTCGTAGCCAGAGCAGCGATCGCGCGCAGCAGATCCTCGATGCTTCCGATAAGCTGGCGGTGAACATCGGTCTCGAAATTCTGAAACTGATCCCGGGCCGTATCTCCACCGAAGTGGACGCACGTCTCTCCTATGACACCGAAGCGTCTATCGCGAAAGCCAAGCGCATCATCAAGCTGTACAACGACGCGGGCATCAGCAACGATCGCATTCTGATCAAACTGGCCTCCACCTGGCAGGGCATTCGCGCCGCTGAACAGCTGGAAAAAGAAGGCATTAACTGTAACCTGACGCTGCTGTTCTCCTTCGCTCAGGCTCGCGCTTGCGCCGAAGCGGGCGTCTTCCTGATTTCGCCGTTCGTTGGCCGTATCCTCGACTGGTACAAAGCCAACACCGACAAGAAAGAGTACGCACCGGCAGAAGATCCGGGCGTGGTTTCCGTCAGCGAAATCTACGAGTATTACAAGCAGCACGGCTATGAAACCGTCGTGATGGGCGCAAGCTTCCGTAACGTTGGCGAAATTCTGGAACTGGCTGGCTGTGACCGCCTGACCATCGCCCCGGCGCTGCTGAAAGAGCTGTCCGAAAGCGAAGGCGCCGTTGAGCGTAAGCTGGTATATACCGGTGAAGTGAAAGCGCGTCCGGAGCGTATTACCGAATCTGAGTTCCTGTGGCAGCATAACCAGGATCCGATGGCGGTAGACAAACTGGCGGAAGGTATCCGTAAGTTTGCGATCGACCAGGAAAAACTGGAAAAAATGATCGACGAACTGCTGTAATCGCGCAGGTGGCCGACGCCCGTCGGCCACATTACACTGTCTGTCCCGCCTCCGGCAGTGTATCATTTCGTTTAACGCCACAGTTTGAACGGAATAACCATGAATACCTTACGAATCGGCTTAGTTTCCATTTCCGATCGCGCCTCCAGCGGCGTCTATCAGGACAAAGGCATCCCGGCACTGGAAGAGTGGCTGGCACGCGCCCTGACCACCCCTTTCGAGCTGCAAACCCGTCTGATTCCGGATGAGCAGGCCATCATTGAGCAAACGCTGTGCGAACTGGTTGACGAAATGGGGTGCCATCTGGTGCTGACCACCGGCGGAACCGGCCCTGCGCGTCGCGATGTGACGCCCGACGCAACGCTGGCGATCGCCGATCGCGAGATGCCGGGCTTCGGCGAGCAAATGCGCCAGGTTAGCCTACACTTTGTGCCGACGGCTATCCTTTCCCGGCAGGTCGGTGTGATCCGCAAGCAGGCGCTGATCCTCAACCTTCCCGGGCAACCGAAAGCAATTCAGGAGACTCTGGAAGGGGTGAAAGATGCTGACGGCAACGTGCTGGTGCACGGTATTTTCGCAAGTGTACCTTATTGTGTACAGTTGCTTGAAGGGCCTTATGTGGAAACCGATGGCCGTGTAGTAGAAGCTTTTCGTCCCAAGAGCGCCAGACGCGAAACTTTATCCTGAATTTGATGCATTTTTGATATAACCTGCATCGCTAATGGTGTGCCGTTTTATTTACGATATAGTGATTTTTACTTTACACACTATAAAACACGCTGCACACCTCAGGATGAAATTGCGTTATGTCATATGCAAACCGACCGCTCAACCGCCAGGATTATAAAACGCTGACGCTGGCCGCCCTGGGCGGCGCGCTGGAGTTTTATGACTTTATCATTTTCGTTTTCTTCGCCGCCGTCGTCGGCGAGCTCTTCTTCCCTGCGGATATTCCCGAATGGCTGCGCCAGGTGCAAACTTTTGGCATTTTCGCCGCCGGTTACCTGGCGCGTCCGCTGGGGGGCATCATCATGGCCCACTTTGGCGATCTGGTGGGGCGCAAGAAAATGTTCACCCTCAGCATCCTGCTGATGGCGCTGCCAACCCTGGCGATCGGTCTGCTACCGACCTATAGCTCGGTAGGTATCATCGCCCCGCTGCTATTGCTGCTGATGCGTATTCTGCAGGGAGCGGCGATCGGCGGTGAAGTTCCAGGCGCCTGGGTGTTTGTCGCTGAGCATGTCCCGGAAAAACGCATTGGTATCGCCTGCGGCACGCTGACGGCCGGCCTGACGGTTGGCATTCTGCTGGGGTCGGTGGTGGCCACGCTTATCAATACCAGTCTGACGCCGCAGGGGATCCACGACGGCGGCTGGCGGATCCCCTTCCTGCTGGGCGGCGTATTTGGTCTGATAGCGATGTATCTGCGCCGCTGGCTGCAGGAGACGCCGATTTTTCTTGAGATGCAGCAGCGCAAAGCGCTGGCGCAGGAGCTGCCGGTAAAAGCGGTGGCGCTCAAGCACCAGAAGGCGGTGGTGATCTCTATGCTGCTGACCTGGCTGCTGTCGGCTGGCGTGGTGGTGGTGATCCTGATGTCGCCGGTCTGGCTGCAGAAGCACTATGGTTTTGCGCCGGCCATTACCCTGCAGGCCAACAGCATCGCCACCATTATGTTGTGCATCGGCTGTCTGCTCGCCGGGCTGGCGGCGGACCGCTTCGGCGCCAGCCGCACTTTTATCGTCGGCAGCCTGCTGCTGGCGGTTGCCAGCTGGGCATTTTACCATCTTGCCGGCGCCAGCCCGCAGCGGCTGTTTCTGCTCTACGGTACGGTGGGGCTGTGCGTCGGCGTGGTGGGGGCGGTGCCCTATGTGATGGTGCGGGCCTTCCCGGCGGAAGTACGCTTCACCGGCATCTCTTTCTCCTACAACCTGTCGTACGCGATCTTTGGCGGCCTGACGCCGATTGCGGTCACCATGCTGATGGGGGTGTCGCCGATGGCGCCGGCCTGGTATGTGCTGGCCCTGTCGCTGATGGGGCTGGGATTAGGTATCTGGCTGCGTCAGGAGCTGACGGCGCCGACGGGGATGCCGGAAGGGGAGCTGCAGCGTTAACGATGGCTAGCTGATGCTGATAATGACCTGCCGCCGCCCTGTGACCGGACGGCGGCGGAAGATTAGCGCGGTTCGCCGATCGGCAGCACGGTGCGGCCGAACTGTTCGTTCAGCACTTCACCCATCGCCAGGTAAATAGCGCTGGCGCCACAAATCAGGCCGACCCAGCCGGCTACCTTCACAATGCCTTCGTTATCGGCCAAATGGCCAATCGCCAGCAGCGCGAACAGTACGGTCAGGCTCAGGAAGACAAACTGCAGCATGCGGGCTGCCTTCAGGGTGCCAAAGAACATAAACAGGGTAAAGACGCCCCACAGGCCGAGGTACATACCGAGGAAGTGCGCGTTTGGCGCGTCTGCCAGGCCCATCTTCGGCATCAGAAGAATCGCCACCAGCGTCAGCCAGAAGCTGCCGTAGGAGGTAAAAGCGGTTAAGCCAAAAGTGTTGCCTTTTTTGTATTCCAGCAGGCCGGCAAAAATTTGCGCAATGCCGCCGTAAAAAATGCCCATCGCCAGGATAGCTACATCGAATGCGAACAGGCCGCTATTCGCCAGGTTAAGCAGAATAGTGGTCATGCCGAAGCCCATAAGGCCCAGCGGTGCCGGATTAGCCAACTTAGTGTTGCCCATAATTCCTCAAAATTATCATTAAAAGGGAAGCATTACCCCGCGACTTGGCGGCGGGGCGCGGCATAATAATGAGGCGCTGATGGGCTGTCTATGATCTGGCGGGGTATTTTTCACCAATTTCCGCGGTGTCTGACGGCGGCTGGAGCATTTGCCGTAAACAGGCAATATGCAGGACCGCGGGGATGGTGACCCGGTAGGCGCTGCCGCTCACCGCTTTCACGCTGTTCAGTGCGGCGCCGAGCGGTCCGCCCAGCCCGGCGCCGCGTACCAGGCCATGACCGATGACGCTCACCGCGGCGTGCGTGCGCAGGATGGCGGTTAAGCGTTCGTCCAGCAACAAAGTGACGCCTTCGCTTAGCTTGCGATGCCTCAGCAGATGAGCCATCAGGCTGTCCAGCTCATGGCTCCGGCACTCCACCGCGGCGAGAAAGTGCGCTTTTTGCTCCGCGTTCAGTTTATTCCAGCTGTGCTGCAGAAAATGCGCCAGCAACTGCTGCTCGATCTGCGGCGTCGACAGCTGTTTGTCGACCTTCGCTTTCAGTCGTTTACATACATCCAGCAGGATCGCGCGATAAAATTTGCCATGGCGGCGCAGCGTGTTGGCGATGCTATCGCCGCCAAAATGCTGTAGCTCACCGGCGATTAGCTGCCAGTTGCGGCGATAACGCTCCGGGTGCCCCTCCATCGCTAAAAATGTCTCGTTGCGCAGGAGCGTGCTGGAGAGACGGGGTTTGCCATTTTCCCCGTGGGTCAGAATGCGGGTAAAGGCTTCCAGATGCGCCTCGCTGCACTCAGGCAGAAAGGCGAGATCGTCATCCTCCAGGTAATTAATATGCATAACGTTTTCTCTCGGGCAGGGGCGACGTTAGTCATCGCCGATAATTTTCAGTGATGCCATATCTGAGGAGTGCACCGTGTGGCCGGAGAAGGCGATTTTCTTCACGCAACGTTTGTTGTCGTTATCGCTATTGATGTTGATCCAGCCGGTGGTGCTGCCCTCTTTGATCCCGGCGGGGACGTTCAGCGTGTGGCTGGCGCCGCGGCTGGCCTTAAAGTAGACCGTCGCCCCCGAGAGCTGTACATCGCCGCGGTCGGCGCTGAGCTGAATGCGTTTGACCACCCGGCAGACAGGAAGCGTCAGCGTCAGGTCGTTGGTTTCATTGCGCGGCATAGCTATCACGCCGAGAATTTTATGGTCGTTAGCGGCCGCCGAGGTGATAAATGACACGCCGAGGATAAGCCCTACGGAAAGCCGGTATAGCGATTTCATTAATTTGTCCCCTGAATAAGCGAAGTGCGATGGCGGGGAAGTTTATCACTGCGAAAACGGGGCTTTTAGCGCGCAAGTATTGCGGGTTATGTCAATGATATTATGAATGTATTTCCTATTTTAATCCGTTTTTTGTATGTATATTTCGCCGTCGTTTTTGCCATCCAACAACCTTGTTCGGCAAGTCATCCGTAACCCTGTGCGAATCCGAGGCAAAAAATTTTTATGCTTGCCCCTTGATGCCGGAGTGGGCGACCCCATCTTGTAGTCAACCGCAGTGAAGAACCTGAAAAAAAATGATGTCTGGGCAGTTGAAACCGCACGTTTCGCCCTTATTACAGGTTCACAACCACATGTTGATCGAATTTTTAGTGGAGACGTTTAGATGGGTAAAATTATTGGTATCGACCTGGGTACTACCAACTCTTGTGTAGCGATTATGGATGGCACTACTGCACGCGTGCTGGAGAACGCCGAAGGCGATCGCACCACGCCTTCTATCATTGCCTATACCCAGGATGGTGAAACTCTGGTTGGTCAGCCGGCTAAACGTCAGGCAGTGACAAACCCGCAAAACACCCTGTTTGCGATTAAACGCCTGATTGGCCGCCGCTTCCAGGACGAAGAAGTTCAGCGTGACGTTTCTATCATGCCATACAAAATTGTTGCCGCAGACAATGGCGACGCATGGCTGGATGTGAAAGGCACCAAAACTGCACCGCCGCAGATCTCTGCTGAAGTGCTGAAGAAAATGAAGAAAACGGCTGAAGATTACCTGGGTGAACCGGTAACTGAAGCGGTTATCACCGTACCGGCTTACTTTAACGATGCGCAGCGTCAGGCAACCAAAGATGCCGGCCGTATCGCCGGTCTGGAAGTTAAACGTATCATCAACGAACCAACCGCGGCCGCGCTGGCTTACGGTCTGGATAAAGAAGTGGGCAACCGTACTATCGCGGTTTACGACCTCGGTGGTGGTACTTTCGATATCTCGATTATCGAAATCGACGAAGTTGATGGCGAAAAAACCTTTGAAGTTCTGGCGACCAACGGTGATACCCACCTGGGCGGCGAAGACTTCGATACTCGTCTGATCAACTACCTCGTTGATGAGTTCAAGAAAGATCAGGGCATTGACCTGCGCAACGACCCGCTGGCCATGCAGCGCCTGAAAGAAGCCGCTGAGAAAGCGAAGATTGAACTGTCTTCTGCTCAGCAGACCGACGTTAACCTGCCGTACATCACTGCAGACGCGACCGGTCCGAAACACATGAACATCAAAGTGACTCGCGCGAAACTGGAAAGCCTGGTAGAAGACCTGGTTAACCGTTCCATCGAGCCGCTGAAAGTCGCTCTGCAGGATGCCGGTCTGTCCGTTTCCGATATCAACGACGTGATCCTCGTTGGTGGTCAGACTCGTATGCCGATGGTGCAGAAGAAAGTGGCCGAGTTCTTTGGTAAAGAACCGCGTAAAGACGTTAACCCGGATGAAGCCGTGGCGATCGGTGCTGCCGTTCAGGGCGGTGTACTGACTGGCGATGTGAAAGACGTTCTGCTGCTCGACGTAACCCCGCTGTCGCTGGGTATCGAAACCATGGGCGGCGTGATGACTGCGCTTATCAACAAAAACACCACCATCCCGACCAAGCACAGCCAGGTGTTCTCTACCGCTGAAGACAACCAGTCTGCGGTAACCATCCATGTGCTGCAGGGTGAGCGTAAACGCGCGTCTGATAACAAATCTCTGGGTCAGTTCAACCTGGATGGTATTAACCCGGCGCCGCGCGGCATGCCGCAGATCGAAGTGACCTTCGACATCGATGCTGACGGTATCCTGCACGTCTCCGCGAAAGACAAAAACAGCGGTAAAGAGCAGAAGATCACCATCAAAGCGTCTTCCGGTCTGAATGAAGAAGAAATTCAGAAAATGGTTCGCGAAGCAGAAGCTAACGCCGAATCTGACCGTAAGTTCGAAGAGCTGGTCCAGACCCGCAACCAGGGCGACCATCTGCTGCACAGCACTCGTAAGCAGGTTGAAGAAGCAGGCGATAAACTGCCGGCTGACGACAAAACTGCCATTGAGTCTGCGCTGACCGCGCTGGAATCTTCTCTGAAAGGCGAAGACAAAGCGGATATCGAAGCGAAAATGCAGGCGCTGGCGCAGGCTTCTCAGAAGCTGATGGAAATTGCTCAGCAGCAGCACGCTCAGCAGCAGGCGGGTTCCGCTGACGCTCAGGCGAGCAACGCGAAAGACGACGATGTTGTCGACGCTGAGTTCGAAGAAGTGAAAGATAAAAAATAATCGCCCTTTGAACGGGTAAAACACTGGCACGGGCGAAGAGGTTTCCTCTCCGCCCGTGCACGCATGTTAAGGGGCTGAAAAACACCGATGGCAAAGCAAGATTACTACGAGATTTTAGGCGTTTCCAAAACAGCGGAAGAGCGTGAAATCAAAAAGGCTTATAAGCGCCTGGCCATGAAATATCACCCGGACCGCAACCAGGGTGATAAAGAGGCTGAAGCCAAATTTAAAGAAATCAAAGAAGCGTATGAAATCCTGACTGATGCCCAGAAGCGTGCGGCCTACGATCAGTACGGCCACGCGGCCTTCGAACAGGGCGGCATGGGCGGCGGCGGCGGTTTTGGCGGCGGTGCCGACTTCAGCGATATCTTTGGCGATGTTTTCGGCGATATCTTTGGCGGCGGACGTGGTCGTCAGCGCGCGGCACGCGGCGCCGATCTCCGTTACAACATGGAGCTGACGCTGGAAGAAGCGGTGCGCGGCGTCACTAAAGAGATCCGTATTCCGACGCTGGAAGAGTGCGACGTCTGCCACGGCAGCGGCGCCAAGGCCGGCAGCAAACCGCAGACCTGTCCGACCTGTCATGGCGCAGGCCAGGTGCAGATGCGCCAGGGCTTTTTTGCGGTACAGCAGACCTGTCCGCACTGCCAGGGACGCGGTACGCTGATTAAAGATCCGTGCAATAAATGTCATGGCCATGGCCGCGTAGAAAAGACCAAAACCCTGTCGGTTAAAATTCCGGCGGGCGTGGATACCGGTGACCGGATCCGTCTGGCGGGCGAAGGCGAGGCCGGCGAACATGGCGCGCCGGCAGGCGATCTGTACGTTCAGGTTCAGGTGAAGCAGCACGCTATCTTTGAGCGTGAAGGCAATAACCTGTACTGCGAAGTTCCGATCAACTTCACCATGGCGGCGCTGGGCGGTGAGATCGAGGTCCCAACGCTCGACGGCCGCGTGAACCTGAAAATTCCAGGTGAAACCCAGACCGGCAAGCTGTTCCGCATGCGTGGAAAAGGCGTGAAATCCGTTCGCGGCGGCGCGCAGGGCGATCTGCTGTGCCGCGTGGTGGTGGAGACGCCGGTGGGGCTGAATGAGAAGCAGAAGCAGCTGCTGAAAGAGCTGCAGGAGAGCTTCGGCGGTCCGACCGGGGAAAAC
Organism: Klebsiella sp. HMSC16A12; assembly: GCF_001808265.1. Taxonomy (NCBI): domain Bacteria; kingdom Pseudomonadati; phylum Pseudomonadota; class Gammaproteobacteria; order Enterobacterales; family Enterobacteriaceae; genus Klebsiella; species Klebsiella sp. HMSC16A12. The sequence continues at coordinate 14,404 of NZ_KV792650.1, read as the reverse complement.
AACAGCCCGCGTTCGAAAAGCTTCTTTGACGGCGTGAAGAAGTTCTTCGACGACCTGACCCGCTAATTCCGCCTTTGTTGATATCCGGCCCGGGCCTTTGCTGCCCGGGCTTTTTTTCGCCTTAGAACTCCCCTTTAACTCGTAAAAAGCGAATATCAGCGCAACTTAAATCTGATTTTTTCGAGTTATCAGTGTGTGTATTATGCTTTTATCGAGTTATTCACCAACAGGATGAAAGTAAAAGTGAAACATCTGCAACGATTCTTTAGTAGCGATGCTTCCGGCGGCATTGTCTTAATTATCGCCGCCGCGCTGGCGATGGTGATGGCCAATACCAGCGTGACCAGCGGTCTGTATCACTCCTTCCTTGAGACGCCAGTACAGCTGCGTGTGGGCGCGCTGGAGATCAACAAGAACATGCTGTTATGGATCAATGATGCCCTGATGGCGGTGTTCTTTTTGCTGATTGGCCTGGAGGTCAAGCGTGAGCTGATTCAGGGGTCGCTGGCGAGCCGCCGTCAGGCGGTCTTCCCGGTGATAGCCGCGCTGGGCGGCATGATCGTCCCGGCCCTGGTCTACCTGGCCTTTAACGCCCAGGATCCTGTCGCCAGAGAAGGGTGGGCGATCCCGGCGGCGACGGATATTGCCTTTGCCCTCGGCGTGCTGGCGCTGTTAGGTAGCCGGGTCCCGACGGCGCTGAAGATTTTCCTGATGGCACTGGCGATTATTGATGACCTCGGGGCTATCGTGATTATCGCGCTGTTTTATACCCACGACCTGTCCATGCTCTCGCTGGGCGTGGCGGCGGCGGCGATCGCGGTGCTGGTGGCCCTGAATCTGAGCGGCGTGCGGCGTACCGGGATCTATATTCTGGTTGGCGCGGTGCTGTGGACGGCGGTGCTGAAGTCTGGCGTTCACGCGACCCTTGCCGGGGTGATTGTCGGCTTTATGATCCCGCTCGAAGAAAAGCATGGCAAGTCGCCGGCCAAAGCGCTTGAGCATGTCCTGCACCCGTGGGTGGCGTTTATGATCCTGCCGCTGTTTGCCTTCGCGAACGCGGGGGTCTCACTGCAGGGGGTCACCCTTGCCGGGCTGACGTCGCTCCTGCCGCTGGGCATTATGGCTGGCCTGTTTATCGGTAAGCCGCTGGGGATTAGCCTGTTCTGCTGGCTGGCCCTGAAGCTGAAGTGGGCTTCGCTGCCGGAGGGAACCACCTGCAAGCAAATTATGGCGGTGGGGATCCTGTGCGGGATTGGCTTTACGATGTCGATTTTCATCGCCACCCTGGCCTTTGGCAGCGTGGATCCCGCGTTGATCAACTGGGCCAAGCTTGGCATCCTGATCGGCTCAGTGCTATCAGCGGTCGTCGGCTACCTCATACTGCGTCAGCGCGTGACGGATACTCGCCTCGCGGTATAACCTTTCTGCAGGAGAGCCCGCCAGGCTCTCCTGGACATTATCAGGGAGAGAAGCATGTCACATATTAACTACAATCATCTGTACTACTTCTGGCACGTGTATAAAGAAGGGTCCGTCGTGGGCGCGGCGGAGGCGCTGTTTCTGACGCCGCAGACCATTACCGGGCAGATCAAAGCCCTGGAGGAGCGCCTGCAGGGGAAATTATTTAAGCGAAAGGGAAGGGGGCTTGAGCCGAGCGAGCTGGGGGAGCTGGTTTTTCGCTATGCCGACCGGATGTTTACCCTCAGCCAGGAGATGCTCGACATCGTCAACTATCGCAAAGAGTCGAACCTGCTGTTTGACGTCGGCGTGGCCGATGCGCTCTCGAAACGGCTGGTCAGCGGCGTGCTGGATGCCGCCGTCGTTGAGAGCGAGCAGATTCATCTGCGCTGTTTTGAATCCACTCATGAGCTGCTGCTGGAGCAGCTGAGCCAGCATAAGCTCGACATGATTATCTCTGACTGCCCGATCGACTCGACGCAGCAGGAAGGGCTATTTTCGGTGAAGATCGGCGAGTGCAGCGTCAGCTTCTGGTGCATGAATCCGGCGCCGACGAAGCCGTTCCCGGCCTGCCTCGAAGAGCGGCGGCTGCTGATCCCCGGCCGGCGATCGATGCTGGGACGTAAGCTGCTGAACTGGATTAACGTGCAGGGCCTGAAGGTGGAGATCCTCGGCGAGTTTGACGACGCGGCGCTCATGAAAGCCTTCGGCGCCGCACATAATGCGATATTTGTCGCGCCGACGCTCTACGCGCATGATTTCTACCATGATGAATCGATTGTCGAAATTGGCCGTATGGATAGCGTGATGGAGGAGTATCACGCTATTTTCGCTGAACGAATGATTCAGCACCCGGCGGTACAGCGTATCTGTAATCGCGATTATTCGTCGCTGTTCACCGAACCCCGATAGCCGGAAGGCGTGGGCTGGCGTGGCTCAGATCGCGCCAGCGTGCGCTACCGGGGGAAGATGATAGGCATAAAAAAACCCGCTTTCGCGGGTTTCTTTAACAAAGTTCAGCAAGCAGGCGATTAAGCCAGTTTGTTGATCTGTGCAGTCAGGTTTGCTTTATGACGCGCAGCTTTGTTTTTGTGGATCAGACCTTTAGCAGCCTGACGGTCCACGATCGGTTGCATTTCGTTAAATGCTTTCTGTGCAGCAGCTTTGTCGCCAGCTTCGATAGCTGCGTATACTTTCTTGATGAAAGTACGCATCATAGAGCGACGGCTTGCGTTGTGCTTGCGAGCCTTTTCAGACTGAACGGCGCGCTTCTTAGCTGATTTGATATTAGCCAAGGTCCAACTCCCAAATGTGTTCTATATGGACAATTCAAAGGCCGAGGAATATGCCCGTTTAGCCTTCTTTTGTCAATGGATTTGTGCAAATAAGCGCCGTTTAACACCACAGCGCTTCATTACGTAGTGATGGCGCAAGATTCTACCAGCTTGTTGCAGGCGAATACAGCTTTTCCACCATAAAAATCGCCGGGCGCGGCCAGTTTTCACGCTTTCTCGCGCTGAGTGAATGAATTCCTGAGAACTTTCGTTGCCGAGGTGCAATCGCTGGTTAACGTTGACAGTTGTACAAGGTATACTCGGACGATTTTCACTGTTTTGAGCCAGACATGAAGCTGATACGCGGCATACATAATCTCAGTCAGGCCCCGCACGGGTGCGTGCTGACCATTGGTAATTTCGACGGCGTGCATCGTGGGCATCAGGCGCTGCTGCAGCGGTTGCGCGAAGAGGGCCGCCAGCGCGGTTTACCGGTCGTGGTGATGATTTTCGAACCCCAGCCGCTGGAGCTCTTTGCCGCTGATAAAGCCCCGGCGCGATTGACCCGCCTGCGTGAAAAGCTGGGCTATCTGGCTGAAAGCGGGGTTGACTATGTATTGTGCGTTCGCTTTGACCGCCGGTTCGCCGCGCTAACCGCGCAGGATTTTATCAGTGAACTGCTGGTGCGTCGCCTGGGCGTGCAGTTCCTCGCCGTTGGTGACGATTTCCGCTTTGGCGCTGGTCGCCAGGGGGATTTCTTGTTATTACAAAAGGCGGGGGCGGAATATGGCTTCGACGTCACCAGCACCCAAACCTTCTGCGAAGGCGGGGTGCGAATCAGCAGCACGGCGGTACGCCAGGCGCTGGCCGATGACGATCTCCTGCTGGCGGAGACGCTGCTCGGCCATCCGTTTAGCATCTCCGGACGCGTCGTGCATGGTGATGAACTAGGCCGAACCATAGGTTTTCCGACGGCGAACTTACCGCTGCGTCGTCAGGTTTCCCCGGTTAAAGGGGTCTATGCGGTAGAAGTGACAGGGCTGGGCGACAAACCGATAGCGGGTGTCGCCAATATTGGCACCCGTCCAACGGTTGCGGGCGTGCGTCAGCAGCTCGAAGTACATCTGTTGGACGTTGTAATGGACCTCTACGGTCGCCATATCAATGTAATACTGCGTAAAAAGATACGTAACGAGCAGCGGTTTGCGTCGCTGGACGAGCTGAAGGCGCAAATCGCACGTGATGAGTTAACGGCCCGCGAATTATTTGGGCTGACCAGCCAGGCCTGAGCCACTGGTGTTTATCAAACCGAAATACGGAACCGAGAATCTGATGAGTGACTATAAATCGACCCTGAATTTGCCGGAAACAGGGTTCCCTATGCGTGGCGACCTCGCCAAACGCGAACCGGGAATGCTGGCGCGTTGGACCGATGATGACCTGTACGGCATCATTCGTGCAGCCAAAAAAGGCAAAAAAACCTTCATTCTGCATGATGGCCCTCCTTATGCGAATGGCAGCATTCATATTGGTCACTCGGTAAACAAGATTCTGAAAGACATTATCGTTAAGTCCAAAGGACTGACGGGCTATGACTCGCCTTACGTTCCGGGCTGGGACTGCCACGGTCTGCCGATCGAGCTGAAAGTGGAGCAGGAATACGGCAAGCCGGGTGAGAAATTTACCGCTGCCGAATTCCGCGCTAAGTGCCGCGAATATGCCGCCGAGCAGATCGATGGCCAGCGTAAAGACTTTATCCGTCTCGGCGTGCTGGGCGACTGGTCGCATCCGTACCTGACCATGGACTTCAAAACCGAAGCCAACATCATCCGCGCGCTGGGCAAAATCATCGGTAATGGCCACCTGCATAAAGGCGCCAAACCGGTGCACTGGTGCGTAGACTGCCGTTCCGCGCTGGCGGAAGCGGAAGTGGAGTATTACGACAAAACCTCTCCGTCTATCGATGTCGCGTTCCACGCGGTAGACAAAGCCGCGGTACTGGCGAAATTCGGCGTAGCCGACGTCAACGGTCCGGTGTCGCTGGTTATCTGGACCACCACGCCGTGGACCCTGCCGGCCAACCGCGCTATCTCTCTGTCTCCTGAGTTCGACTATGCGCTGGTGCAGGTTGACGGCCAGGCGCTGATCCTGGCGAAAGACCTGGTTGAGAGCGTAATGAAGCGCGTTGGCGCGACGGACTACACTATTCTGGCGGCGGTACAAGGTTCTGAGCTTGAGCTGATGCGCTTTAAGCATCCGTTCCTCGATTTCGACGTGCCGGCGATCCTTGGCGACCACGTGACGCTGGATGCCGGTACCGGTGCGGTGCATACCGCTGGCGGCCACGGTCCGGACGACTACACCATCAGCCAGAAATACGGTCTGGAAATCGCCAACCCGGTTGGCCCGGACGGCGCTTACCTGCCTGGCACCTGGCCGTCCCTGGACGGCATTAATGTTTTCAAAGCCAATGACATCATCGTTGAGATGCTGCGTGAGCGTGGCGCGCTGTTACACGTTGAGAAACTGCAGCACAGCTATCCATGCTGCTGGCGCCACAAGTCGCCGATCATCTTCCGCGCCACTCCGCAGTGGTTCGTGAGCATGGATCAGAAAGGCCTGCGCGCGCAGTCGCTGAAAGAGATCAAAGGCGTGCAGTGGATCCCGGACTGGGGCCAGGCGCGTATCGAATCGATGGTCGCTAACCGCCCTGACTGGTGTATCTCCCGTCAGCGCACCTGGGGCGTGCCGATGTCGCTGTTCGTGCATAAAGAAACCCATGAACTGCACCCGCGTACCCTTGAGCTGATGGAAGAAGTGGCAAAACGCGTTGAAGTTGACGGCATCCAGGCGTGGTGGGATCTCGATTCCCGCGACATTCTTGGCGATGACGCCGACAGCTATGAGAAAGTGCCGGATACCCTCGACGTCTGGTTTGACTCCGGGTCGACCCACTCTTCCGTGGTTGACGTGCGTCCGGAATTCGCCGGTCACGCCGCCGATATGTATCTGGAAGGTTCTGACCAGCATCGCGGCTGGTTCATGTCCTCGCTGATGATTTCCACGGCGATGAAAGGCAAAGCGCCATATCGCCAGGTACTGACCCACGGCTTCACCGTCGACGGTCAGGGCCGCAAAATGTCCAAGTCTATCGGCAACACCGTTAGCCCGCAGGACGTGATGAACAAGCTCGGCGCCGATATCCTGCGCCTGTGGGTGGCTTCCACCGACTACACCGGCGAAATGGCGGTCTCTGACGAGATCCTCAAACGCGCTGCGGACAGCTATCGTCGTATCCGTAACACCGCGCGCTTCCTGCTGGCGAACCTTAACGGTTTCGATCCGGTGAAAGACATGGTTAAACCGGAAGAGATGGTGGTGCTGGACCGCTGGGCGGTCGGCTGCGCGCAGGCGGCACAGGAAGATATCCTGAAAGCCTACGAATCCTACGACTTCCATGAAGTGGTGCAGCGCCTGATGCGCTTCTGCTCCATCGAGATGGGCTCGTTCTACCTCGACATCATCAAAGACCGCCAGTACACCGCCAAGGCGGACAGCGTGGCGCGTCGCAGCTGCCAGACCGCGCTGTTCCATATCGTGGAAGCGCTGGTGCGCTGGATGGCGCCGATCATGTCCTTCACCGCAGATGAAATCTGGGGCTATCTGCCGGGCGAGCGTGAGAAATATGTCTTCACCGGCGAGTGGTATGAAGGTCTGTTCGGCCTGGCCGACGACGAAGCGATGAACGACGATTTCTGGGATGAGCTGCTGAAGGTGCGTGGCGAAGTCAACAAGGTGATCGAGCAGGCGCGTGCGGATAAGAAAGTCGGCGGCTCGCTGGAAGCGGCAGTCACGCTGTATGCTGATGCCGATCTGGCGGCTAAGCTCAATGCGCTGGGCGATGAATTGCGATTTGTCCTGTTGACCTCCGGGGCGAACGTCGCAGACTATGCGAGCGCGTCCGCTGATGCACAGCAAAGCGAACTGCTCAAAGGGCTGAAAGTCGCATTGAGTAAAGCTGAAGGTGAGAAATGCCCGCGCTGCTGGCATTACACCACCGATATCGGCAAGGTGGCGGAACACGCGGAAATCTGCGGACGCTGTGTGAGCAACGTCGCCGGTGACGGCGAGCAACGTAAATTCGCCTGATGAGTAAATCGATCTGTTCAACGGGGCTACGCTGGCTGTGGGTGGTCGTAGCCGTGCTGATTATCGATCTGGGCAGCAAATTCCTGATCCTCCAGAACTTCGCTCTGGGGGAGACGGTTCCGCTGTTCCCGTCGCTTAATCTGCATTATGCCCGCAACTATGGCGCGGCCTTTAGCTTCCTCGCCGACAGCGGCGGCTGGCAGCGCTGGTTCTTTTCCGGGATCGCGATCGGCATTTGCGTAGTGCTGACGGTGCTGATGTACCGTTCGAAGGCGACGCAAAAGCTGAACAATATTGCCTACGCGCTGATTATCGGCGGCGCGCTGGGCAACTTGTTCGATCGCCTGTGGCATGGCTTTGTGGTCGATATGATCGACTTCTACGTCGGCGACTGGCATTTTGCCACCTTCAACCTCGCCGATAGCGCGATCTGCATCGGCGCAGCGCTGATTGTGCTGGAAGGCTTCCTGCCGAAACCGACTGTGAAAGAGCAGGCGTAAATCTCAATGCCGGGTGACGTGACGCTTACCCGGCCTACAGAATTTTTGGCCCCCGTAGGCCCGGTAAGCGTAATGCCGCCGGGCACCGGGTGACCTAAACAAGCGAGCAATTTGCATGTCTAAATCCGTACAGAGCAACAGCGCGGTACTGGTGCACTTCACTCTGAAACTGGACGACGGCTCCACTGCCGAGTCCACCCGCAGCAACGGCAAACCGGCGCTGTTTCGCCTCGGCGACACCTCTTTGTCTGAAGGGCTGGAGCAACAGCTTCTCGGTTTGAAAGAGGGGGAGAAAAAGGCCTTTTCGCTGGAGCCTGACGCCGCCTTTGGCGTACCCAGCCCGGACCTGATTCAGTATTTCTCTCGCCGCGAGTTTATCGACGCTGGCGAGCCGGAGATCGGCGCGATTATGCTCTTTACCGCAATGGATGGCAGCGAAATGCCTGGCGTGATCCGCGAAGTGAACGGCGATTCCATCACCGTTGACTTCAACCATCCGCTGGCCGGGCGCACTGTTCATTTTGATATTGAAGTGCTGGAGATCGATCCGGCGCTGGAGGAGTAACATGCAGATCCTGTTGGCTAACCCGCGCGGTTTTTGCGCTGGCGTTGACCGCGCTATCAGCATTGTAGAAAACGCGCTGACGCTGTATGGCGCACCGATCTATGTTCGTCATGAAGTGGTGCACAACCGCTATGTGGTGGATAGCCTGCGCAAGCGTGGCGCCATTTTTATCGAACAGATTAGCGAAGTGCCGGACGGCGCGATCCTTATTTTCTCCGCCCACGGCGTGTCGCAGGCGGTACGCAACGAAGCGAAGAGCCGCGACCTGACGGTGTTCGATGCCACCTGTCCGCTGGTGACCAAAGTCCATATGGAAGTCGCCCGCGCCAGCCGCCGCGGCGAAGAGTCGATTCTGATTGGCCATGCCGGCCACCCGGAAGTCGAAGGCACCATGGGACAGTACAACAACCCGCAAGGGGGGATGTACCTGGTCGAGTCGCCGGAAGACGTGCTGAAGCTGGAAGTGAAAAATGACGCCCGGCTGTCGTTTATGACCCAGACCACGCTCTCCGTCGACGATACCTCGGATGTGATTGACGCCCTGCGCGCGCGTTTTCCGAAAATCGTCGGCCCGCGCAAAGACGACATTTGCTATGCCACCACTAACCGTCAGGAAGCCGTGCGCGCGCTGGCGGAGCAGGCTGACGTGGTGCTGGTGGTCGGGTCGAAAAACTCCTCCAACTCTAACCGCCTCGCCGAGCTGGCGCAGCGGATGGGTAAGGCGGCTTACCTGATTGACGACGCCTCCGATATCCAGGAAGCGTGGGTCAAGGATGCGGCCTGCGTCGGCGTGACGGCGGGCGCGTCGGCGCCGGATATTCTGGTGCAGAACGTCATTACCCGCCTGCAGGAGCTGGGCGGCGGCGAAGCCGTGCCGCTGGAAGGCCGGGAAGAGAATATCGTCTTTGAAGTGCCGAAAGAGCTGCGTGTGGATGTCCGTGAAGTAGAGTAAGTTCTTTCCTCCAGCAGTATGAGAAGATGCCAGACTTAACGTCTGGCATTTTTTAGGGAGAAACCATGCGCTTACCAATCATTCTTGATACCGATCCGGGCATCGACGATGCCGCCGCCATTGCCGCGGCGCTGTTCGCGCCTGAGCTGGATCTGCAGTTGATGACCACCGTAGCGGGCAATGTCTCGGTGGAGAAGACGACCCGTAACGCGCTGCAATTGCTGCATTTCTGGAATGCCGATGTACCGCTGGCGCAGGGCGCGTCGATGCCGCTGGTGCGTCCGTTGCGCGACGCCGCCTCGGTGCATGGCGAATCCGGCATGGAGGGGTATGACTTTGTTGAGCATCAACGTCAACCGCTGGCGAAGCCGGCCTTCCAGGCGATCCGTGATGCGCTTATGCATGCTGCCGAGCCGATCACCCTGGTGGCGATTGGCCCGCTGACCAATATAGCGCTGCTGCTGACCCAGTACCCGGAATGCGTGTTTAATATTCGTCGGCTGGTGATCATGGGCGGCTCGGCGGGCCGCGGCAACTTCACGCCGAATGCGGAATTCAATATCGCTATCGACCCGGAGGCCGCTGCGAAAGTGTTCCACAGCGGGCTGGAGATTGTGATGTGCGGGCTGGACGTCACCAACCGGGCGCTGCTGGCGGCGGATTATCTGGCGACGCTGCCGACGCTGAACCAGACCGGTAAAATGCTCCATGCGCTGTTTAGCCACTATCGCAGCGGCAGCATGAGCAGCGGTCTGCGCATGCATGACTTGTGCGCTATTGCGTGGCTGGCCCGCCCGGAACTGTTCACTCTCCAGCCGTGCTTTGTGGCGGTGGAGACGCAGGGGACCTGGACCGCCGGCACCACGGTGGTGGATATCGAAGGACGACTGGGCCAGCCGGCGAACGCCCAGGTGGCGCTGGATATCGACGTCGAAGGGTTTCAGCGCTGGGCGGCGGAGGTGATTGCCCTGGCGCCGTGATATATCACTCGATTTTCAAGGAGAGAAGCAATGACCTATGGACAGGCGTATTTGAGCGGCTGGAAAGAGACCTTTAACTTTAGCGGACGCGCCAGTCGACGGCAGTTCTGGACGTTTTTTCTCACCAATGTATTGATCGCCACCGCGCCGCTGGCCGCCTGGAGTCTGGCCACCCTTGTTGACCCTCACTACGGGATCCTCAGTTTTGTTGTCATACCCTTTGCGGCGCTGTGGCTGCTGTTGATGGCGATCCCCCTGCTGGCTGTAGGCTGCCGGCGGATGCATGATATCGGCCGCTCCGGGATCTGGTTTGTGTTGGGGGTTATCATTCCGTGGTTTGCAATTATTTCGCTGGCTCTGTGCTGCCTGCGCTCAGCGCCGGCACCGTCTCGCTGAGATAATCGATCATCGCCCGCATCCTGGCGGGCATATGCTTATCTCCCGCCCACAGCAGCCACAGATCGCCGGAGTAGCTGCTGATAAATTCCCACTCGGGCAGCACCTGCACGATGTCGCCGTTCGCCAGCGCCTCACGGGCGGTGAACAGCGGCAGGCTGCCGATCCCTAAATGCTGTCTGACCGCGTCGAGGCGTACGGCGGTATGGTTGGCGGCGTACCGCCCGTAGGTTTGCACCGTTTCTGTTTTGCCTTCCCGACGGAACTTCCAGCGCGCATCGGCGGGCGTTTCGCCAAGGCTAATGCAGCTATGCGCGCGCAGATCCTGCGGCGTGTACGGCGTACCGTGCTGCTGTAAATAGGCCTCAGTGGCGCAGATAACGTGCCTGATTGGCATCAGCGGTTTGCCATGCAGGCCGGGGGAGGGGGTATCGGTGATGCGTAGCGCCAGATCAATACCGTCATCGATAAAATCGAGAGGGCGATCTTCCAGCCGCAGGCAGACGTCCACCTGCGGGTAGCGGTGGAAAAACGCCATCATCAGCGGGTGGATCACAAAGCGGCCGACGGCTTTCGGGACGCTTAGCGTCAGCTTTCCCTGGGCGACCGTTTGGCGACTGCCTGCGGAATCCATTGCCTGTCGCGCCGCTTCCAGCATCTGCTGGGCATGCTGATATATCGTTTCCCCGGCATCGCTAAGACGCAGCTTGCGGGTGGTACGCTGCAGCAGTTTGCAGCCCATCTCTCGCTCCAGCCGTGAAACGCTGCGGCTAACGGCTGAAGGGGTAATGCCGTTCTGGCGGGCGACGGCGGAGAAGCTGCCCTGGTCGACTATCTGAACGAAAAGAGCGAGGTCGGGCAGGAGGTTCAGATTCATTTGTGCTCCCGGAGCAAGAGTGCATTGGCGGGTGGTGGGATTATCGCTGTCGGCATTAATAATATACTGGGCGGACAGAGAGGAGAATCACTATGACTGAACGGGTTTATTACACCAGCGATGCTACCGACGGGCGCGCCCAGATCATTGCCTGCACTGCAGAAGCGGATGGCCGTTACGCCATCGAACTGGATCGGACGCTGTTTCACCCGCAAGGGGGCGGTCAACCGGCGGACCGTGGATGGATTGCCGGGCAGGTGGTTGAGACGGTGGTTGTGCGCGGCGAAAGGGTGCTGCATATTCTGTCGCAACCCCTTCCCCTCGGTGAAGTGGAGATGAAAATTGATGCCTCCGCGAGACAGCTGCATGCTCGTCTGCATTCTGCCGGCCACCTGCTTGGCCTGGCGGGCGAACAGCTTGGCTGGCAACCGGTGAAAGCGCACCACTGGCCCGGCGAAGGGCGGATAACCTTTGCCAGCAGGAATAGCGCCGCGCTGCCGGACGCCAGTGCGCTACTGGCGCTAGTGAAGGCATGGCAGGCGCAGGACTTACCGCGTCAGGTGACGTTCGCTGATGGCATGCGCAAGGTGGGATTCGGCGAGCTGCCAGCCTATCCCTGCGGAGGCACCCACGTCGCCCGTCTGGCGGAGCTGGGCGACATTGTCATTAGTCAGATTAAGATGAAGAAGGGGCAGCTGGTGGTCAGCTACACCCTGGCGTAAGCGTTTTATCTCTGCTCAGGATAGGTCTGCTTGCCGTGATAGATACGCTCAGGTCGGCCAACCTTGCCGTAGCTGATTTCCGCTTCCAGAAAGTCGTTCTTTACTCCTTGTTCCAGATAACGGCGAGCGGTGGTTTTGCTGCTGCCGAGGATACGGGCCAGCGAGTCGGCGGTATGCACCACCGTCGGGTCGGCAAACAGCTGGAGCACGCGCTGAAAGGTGCTTTCATCGATCCCGCGCAGTGGTGCGCTGGCGGGTTCCGTTTGTTCCCGGGCCTGAATATTAAACAGCGCGTCGACATGGAGCTGGCTGGCCTGTTCACTGGAGCGCAGCGAGCTACGATAGCGGGCAAAGCGCTCCAGCGTGTGCTGCAGGCGCTGATAGTGCACCGGCTTAATCAGGTAATCAAACACCCCAAGACGCAGCGCTTCGCTGATGGTTTCCATGTGATTATCCGCAGTAATAAAGATAATCCGTCCCTTGTAATGTGTACTGACTGCATGGCGGATCAGATCGATACCTTTGCCGTCGGGTAAAAAATTATCCAGCAGGATCAGCTGCGGTTGATACAGTCTGAGCTGTTTCCTGGCGCTCTCAAGCTTATCCGCAATACCAATGACGTCGAACTGGGGAAACTGTTTAATGTTATCCACCAGGATCTCCGCCAGCATAGGTTCGTCTTCAACAATAAGAGTAGTGATGCTATCCATGATGTTCATCTCGGGTCAGGGGGATATAAAGCGTAAAAATGGTGCCAAAAGGAATATTATTTTCGACGACGATACTGCCGCCTGCTTGTTCCACGTAGCTGCGTACCAGCCAGAGTCCGATACCATGATCTTTGCTGGCGCTGCTGGTGACGCCGCGCTCGAAGATCCGATCGCGCAGCGCCTCGTCAATGCCGCATCCCTGGTCGGCGATCTCAATGATCACCTCCTGGCCATCACTGTTGATCAGGCATTCGATCTGTTTTGAACCCTGCGGTTGACGCAGGCTGGCATTGTAGGCGTTATCAAGTAGATTCCCCACGATCGAGATCCATTCGTTGTGCGAAAGGGCGGTAGGTAATCTATCAACGAAGCAGGCCGGATCGAAAATCAGCTCAAGTCCAAGCTCTTTGGCCCGGTAATATTTGCCGATCAACAGCCCGGCCAGGTGGTTGTCCTGGAAATTGCGTGCAATAAAATCGATCACCTTCTGGTGACTTTCCGACTGCTGTTGGATCAGTTCCAGCGCTTGGTTATAGCGTTTAAGAAACAGCAGACCGGCGATAGTGGAGATCAGATTGCGATGCTCATGCTGTACGGCGCGCAGGTTATCGGCATATTGTTGTACCTGGCTAAGCTGCAGGCTAAGGGTGTTGATATCGTCTTTGCTGCGAAAGCTGATCACCCAGCCCTGTGGCTCATTGTTTAAGATCACCGCCATCCGGCTGGCGATCACTTTGATCTGATTGAAGGTAACGATCTCGTCTTTTTTATTGGTCTGTGGCGCATCGTAGAAGAAGACCTCCTGCGAGATAACGCTGCTGATCCGTTTGCCGATAAGCGTCGGTTCCGGCTGACACAAATTGAGCAGGCGACGCGCAGTCTGATTAATCGCAGTGATTTTATAATCGGAGTCGATGGCGATAAGCCCTTCGAACACCGATTCAAACAGCACGCTTTGCTGGATCAACAGCTGTGACAGCTGCTGGGGTTCCATATTGAGCATCTGTTTTTTGATATGCAGTGAGAAGCGGCGGGCGCAAAAGAGCAGAAGCAGTAACATGATGGCCATCGGGATCAGCAGCGAACTTATCTGCAGGCTGAGCCAGTTTTCCAGTTGCTCAATGGTATAGCCTACCGACACAATGCCGATCACCTTGCCGGTTGCGTCCTGAATCGGCGATTTACCGCGCAGCGACGATCCCAGCGAGCCTTTGCGCACTGACACGTAGCTTTTAGCGTTTATCAACGCCTCATCGCTATCGCCGCCTTCCATCGATTTGCCGATTTCATCAGGATTGACGTGATAGAGGCGCTGGCCGCTGGCATCACCGACGGTGATGTAGGTGGCGTCGGAGAACGAACGCATGGGGTCGATAAGGGCTTTGATTCTGGCGAGATCGCGTTTCTGTACCGCCTCCACCAGCTCCGGCATCGCCGAAATCTGCATCGCCTGAATCAGCGCCCGTTGCCCGACCTGATAATGCAGACGCTCCTCGGTAATGTCTGTCAGATACCATGACATCGCCAGCATGACGATCGTCGAGGTGAATAAGATCAGCAGGAAGATGCGATTCTGAAACGATCGCCTGGCAAACCAGTGGGTGATTTTTCGGGTATACATTGGGTAGATAGACATTAAATTGTTATTCTCCCCGTTTTGCGCCCCCGGCGCCGACAGGTGGAGCACAGAACAGAAAATTTCAGACATGTGCCCGGCCCCGTCATGCCAGGAGTGGGTATCAAATCAGCCCGGAGGTGGGGCGACAGCCACACCTCCGGGAAGGATGCCGGCCTACATCGCCAGCACGTACTTGAGCATCA
>NZ_KV792649.1:0-16857 GCF_001808265.1 Klebsiella sp. HMSC16A12 | reverse complement strand
AACACTATCAGTAAGTTGGAGTCATTACCATCCTTCTCTTATACAGTTTAATGGTATTTCAAGGCAGTTTAATCTGGAAATTTTTTTATATTTAAACAAATAATATGGGTAAATTATCTTTTTCAAGAAACCATTTTTATTTTTCCAATACTCTGTTTTTCTAAGAAGTATCTGAAATCGCCACTCATAGTCCTTCATAAATCTAGGCCTTTTATAATCCTTTTTTAAGGCTATCCTATCACACTCCAAATACCTAACAAGATCTTTTTTATCTTTTATCATATATTGTCTATCTAACATCACGGCACCACCATTTATTTTAAAAAGTCTTAACATTTATTATCACCAGATTACCATCATTTAAAGAATCATGTTGACACTATCCAACAATCTTTATACTTTAGCAATCTGCACTTTATTTATCATTTGAATTTACAGCCCTAATCGAACTCATATTTTATGTGAGGAACAAACCTAATGAATGGTTATTCACCTCATTTATGTAACTATAAATTTTTCAATGAAAAAATATCAAACCAAGTATTTCAATAATATAACTCACTCTCGAAATTACTCGATTATTTTATAAAACAATTCAGAGGCTATATCATGTGGAAATTTCCTTGCAAAAATACAGTTTGATTTTTTTATTTTATCTACATCTTCTTCATTGAGTATCTTAGGATATTCGGGACCTGAAACCCAATCAATATAGCGTAACGCATCGTTTATGTAATTTTCATCATGGAATATATCCTCGCGCCCTAGGTGTTTAATTGCAGTATGAAATATAACTTCATCTGCACAACATGACTTATAGTATAATTCTCTATACCATTCATTATTATTTATAAAGAGCATCATGGCGATTGTCGTTTCTCTATTCAAACCAAACCAGTTAGTGCCCTTGAAATATCCATCTATTTTATCACCATTTCTCTTAAAACTTTTACTTACAAATAAAAACTTTAACAAAAAAAACAATCTTTTATACAACCTGTGTTTTATCCCTATATTTCTTAGAAAGAAAAAATCCGGATATACATATTTTACTCGAGATATGGGATCAACAAAACTATTCCGCCCATCCTGATAATGAATAAGATTATAAAACCCGATGGTATTTAGTTGCACATTAATTTGTTCATTTGACATGCATGGGATATCATCTCCAGACAATAAAAAAAGATAATCGAAATCATATTCCAAAGCTTTGTTAAATAGATTCAATGATGCTTGAATCTGACTATACGTACCCCAAGTAACATCGATACGGTCTGGAATGAATACAACATTATCTTTATTGAAATGAAGTAAATTATAAAAACCTTCTATTTTTGATTTTTTATCAACATGTATTAAAATAGTATTTTCGGAAAATGAAGAAAGGTATTCAACGGTAATAGAAAGGGCATTCGATATTTTATGGCATGTAATACAAAAAATCTTTTTCATTTCTAAATCCTTACTTTCAAAAAAGACATCTCGAGTTAAAATATCTATCCCATTTCTTTATAGAAAGGAATTAGAACGCCGTTTTCTCTCGCGAGATGTTACATATTTTGCACGTATAATAAAAAGCCTAGATAAATTTATTTATTGTAACGTTCACAATTAATTTAATTATCTATACATATAAAAAGATAGTCATAATATCACATCAGAAAATATTAATTAATGAGACGAATACTTTTTTAATTAGATAATTTATAAGCCTATACTTTACTGTTTCTAATTGTTTTCCTATTTCACTACAAACACCACTCAAAAAGTAATAAAAGATAATACTAAGAATGGTATATAAATAATTTTCCTAACCCGAAGGATATATAACCAAAGTTGCAAATTTATATATACAATAGCAACTAACTCTCTCATCTTCATATAGACAAACAAACTGGAAAAGAGCACATTGGGCATGCAATTATACTAAGGGAAAGTAAACCATATGAAAAAAAAGACCATCCTATATAAATTATTATATTTCTGGACTATCTATGCTAACCACAATATCGCTCAATTCTGCTAGTTATTTCTATATTATAAAAACTAAAAAAAACTTAATCCTCCTAATATATCATTTCCAAATTATTATCTACATTTCAGACATTACGTATTAAAGCTAGAAAATACAAGGCCGACACAAAATATATCGGCCTTATAATAATATATTTAGTCTGCACCAAAAAGATCGCGGGTATATACTTTATCCGCAACATCAGCCAGCTCTTCCGCCATACGGTTAGAAATGATGACATCAGCTTCTTGTTTGAAGGCATCCAGATCGCGAACGACGCGGGAATTAAAGAACTCATCCTCTTGCATCACCGGTTCGTAAATAATAACCGGAATACCTTTGGCCTTAATGCGCTTCATAATCCCTTGAATCGAGGAGGCACGGAAGTTATCTGAGCCGCTCTTCATGATCAGGCGATAAACCCCAACCACTTTCGGTTTACGCGCAAGGATAGAGTCTGCAATAAAATCTTTACGGGTACGGTTAGCATCGACAATCGCACCGATGATATTGTTTGGCACCGATTCGTAGTTTGCCAGCAGCTGTTTAGTATCCTTCGGCAGGCAGTATCCGCCGTAGCCGAATGACGGGTTGTTATAGTGATTGCCGATCCGTGGGTCCAGGCAAACACCTTCGATAATCTGCTTGCTGTTGAGACCCTGGCTTTCCGCATAGCTATCCAGCTCATTAAAATACGCTACACGCAGAGCAAGATAGGTATTAGCAAACAGCTTGATCGCCTCCGCTTCGGTCGAATCGGTAAACAGCGTCGGGATATCCTGCTTAATTGCACCTTCCTTCAGCAGGTTAGCAAAACGCTCTGCACGTTCCGAACGCTCACCAATGACGATACGAGAAGGATGAAGGTTGTCATACAGCGCACGTCCTTCACGCAGAAACTCCGGGGAGAAGATGACATTGTCGATACCCAGACGCTCTTTAATATCCCGGGTGAAACCGACCGGAATGGTCGATTTGATGATCATGACGGCGTTGGGGTTAATCTCCGCAACATCACGAATAACGGCTTCAACGGTTGAGGTATTGAAGTAGTTGGTCTTCGGATCGTAGTCAGTCGGAGTGGCGATAATGACATAGTCAGCATTGCGATATGCATCTTGCTTGTCAGTTGTCGCACGAAAATTCAGCGGTTTTTCGGCCAGATATTCCTGAATCTCTTTATCGACAATCGGCGATATCTTCTGGTTCAGCATATCAACTTTAGATTGTACGATATCCAGCGCGACCACTTCGTGGTTCTGCGCAATCAGGATGCCGTTCGATAAACCAACATAACCGGTACCGGAAATAGTAATTTTCATTCGATCACACTTTAATCAGTTAACTGGACAGCGGCATAGTAGCCACCCTGTAATCAACACTTCTGGCGGTTGTACTCTCTGTCCTGATGCATGTCAAGAAACAGACCAGGTATGGTCGAGAGTAAGTAGCCGAGCTCTAATATGAGGGCAAACATTCGTAGCAGAATGTATTCGAATTGAGAGAGATTTATAGAAAAATCCCGGTTATTTAATAACCGGGATTTGATTACCTTTGATCAGAAATGATTATTCCATCCACTCAGTATGGAATACACCTTCTTTATCAGTGCGCTTGTAGGTATGAGCACCGAAATAGTCGCGCTGAGCCTGGATCAGGTTAGCTGGCAGCACTGCAGAGCGATAGCTGTCGTAGTAGGCAATAGCAGCAGAGAATGTCGGAACCGGGATACCGTTCTGAACAGCATAAGCCACGACATCACGCAGCGCTTGCTGGTATTCATCAGCAATCTGTTTGAAGTACGGCGCCAGCAGCAGGTTAGCAATGTTTGCATTCTGCTCGTAAGCATCAGTGATCTTCTGCAGGAACTGCGCACGAATGATGCAACCGGCACGGAAGATTTTGGCAATCTCACCGTAGTTCAGATCCCAGTTGTATTCATCCGATGCAGCACGCAGTTGGGAGAAGCCTTGAGCATAAGAAACGATCTTGCCCAGATACAACGCGCGACGAACTTTCTCTACAAACTCAGCCTTGTCACCAGCCGGTTGAGCTTGCGGACCAGTCAACACTTTAGAAGCAGCAACACGCTGATCTTTCAGCGAAGAGATATAACGAGCGAAAACGGACTCGGTAATCAGAGACAGCGGTTCGCCCAGATCCAGTGAACTCTGGCTGGTCCATTTACCGGTACCTTTGTTGGCTGCTTCATCAAGAATCACATCAACCAGGTATTTACCTTCTTCATCTTTTTTAGTGAAGATGTCTTTGGTGATATCGATCAGATAGCTGCTGAGCTCACCTGCGTTCCATTCGGTAAAGGTTGCCGCCAGTTCTTCATTAGAAAGCGCCAGACCACCTTTCAGTAAAGCATAGGCTTCGGCAATCAGCTGCATGTCGCCATATTCGATACCGTTGTGGACCATTTTGACATAGTGACCCGCACCGTCAGCACCGATATAGGCAACACAAGGTTCACCATCTTCAGCACGAGCAGCAATTTTCTCGAGAATTGGCGCTACCAGCTCATAAGCTTCTTTCTGGCCACCAGGCATGATAGAAGGGCCTTTCAGTGCGCCCTCTTCCCCACCAGAAACACCGGTACCGATAAAGTTGAAACCTTCGGCAGACAGCTCACGGTTACGACGGATAGTGTCCTGGAAGAAGGTGTTGCCACCATCGATGATGATGTCGCCTTTATCCAGATACGGCTTAAGGGAATCGATCGCGTTGTCAGTACCTGCGCCCGCTTTCACCATTAACAGGATGCGGCGAGGAGTTTCAAGGGATTCAACAAACTCTTGCACGGTATAGTACGGGACCAGTTTCTTGCCTGGATTTTCGGCAATCACTTCTTCGGTCTTTTCACGGGAGCGATTGAAAACAGAGACGGTATAACCACGGCTTTCGATGTTGAGCGCAAGGTTGCGCCCCATCACTGCCATACCGACAACCCCGATCTGTTGCTTGGACATTACATACTCCTGTCAGGTGTGATCACTGCGACATATGCGCAGTTGTTTAACCTAATAATAACTCAAATACACAAATAGGTATATAAGTGAACTAAAAGAATTTATGCAAATAGATTCACAATATCTTTATAGGTTATCTAGATTAAAACCATATTTTTATATAGCATGTTAACCTCTGTAAAATATTTTGTATGCATGTAGTTTTAAAACAATCCCACCTTTAAATAAATAGTTCAGTAACGTCAACGAAATAAACTCTGTAGCAAGAGTTGCAATAGCAGCACCAATGATCCCCCATAAATTAATAAAGATCACGTTAAGCATTATACTTAAAATCAACACACAAAAAGCTTTTTTTGAAAGATATGAATACCCAGAATATTTTGCAATAAATCTCGAAGCTATTGTACCGAGAGAAGAAAAAAGTGTGGCGGCACATAATATTACAAATGGAGTATATGCTAAAACATAATCTTTACCATATAAGAGCGATATACCATAATGCCCACCTATTATAGCGAACGAGATGACGACACACCCTATGAGAATTACTAATATGTTAAGTTTTGCAGTGATTTTTATCGTTTCCAGTTCATTGTTAGATGAAAAAATAGAGGGTAAATTTGATGTGATAAAAGAATTACAAACAAATATCCATGAGGTAGCCAGACTAACGGCGACTGAATATATACCCAATAAAGAACTTCCACAAAAGAAGCCAAGCAATAGCAGTGAAACCCTAGTGTATATTGCCACTGAAATAGATGATATAACAAAACTAGAACCCGATGCTATTAAAAACCTTATGTATTTAAATTTATTTTTTTTATTCGATGCTCTTATACCAAGATTTTTTCTAAAAAGATACATGCGAAAAAAATAAGGGAACATACCTGTAAAAATGATTGGAATAGATAAAAAAACAGGATCAAGTTTAAATACTGCAATTCCCCATCGTAAAAATAAACTCACTATTAGCCCTAACACATTGACAAAAACATTTTTTTTTGATTCAAGTCTGGCATCATAATAAACTGAATATACATCTAATGATGTAAAAAAACAGGATAAGCAACATGCTACAATAAAATAAAGACTGTAGTTATTCTCACTTTCTATAGACCAAAAAACTATAGGGATTGATATAAATATATAAACAACCCCACGTATAAAAGATGTTTCATTGATTAATTTTATCCCTGAAGAATTATTTTTGCTAAGTCTTTTAAAAATAATAACATCACTACCCATTTGCGATACAATTTGAACTATTTGAAATAGAGATGTGGCAAACGCTATTTGCCCATAAATATTTGGCCCAACATACTTAGCAACATAAGACGTGACAAATATCAAACCAAAAATAGAGATTATTTTCTCGGACATCATCCACAAGGAGTTTGAAAAAACACTTTTATTCAATTTTAATTCCTTATCATAGAATACTTACTTTCTATTATGATGAAAAATCAATCTGGGGATAATTTTTCAACCCAAGAGATAGATGGTATCTCGTTAGAAAAATTTATAGGCAACCATACATATGTACTTTTCCACAGATCACTGTAAGAATTATTTTTAAAATCCCAGCGATCACCTAAGTATATATATTTATCACTTTTCACTTTCAGTATGTAAGTTGGTTGCGAGTGAAACGATGTTAAAATGTCATTAGAATTAAATGAGGACATAGGATTCCCAAGTGTAACCCAAGGCCCCAAAATATTATCGGCTACTGATATTCTCGCTGCATTTGGCCTATAACCACTGAGACCAGAAGTAATCAAATAATATTTATTCTTATATTTCATAATAGAAGGGGCTTCATTTAATTGCCCAACTAAAATCCGGGAGTAAACTCCTGAAAAAGATTTATAGTCATCAGATAATCTTGCTACCTGAAGAGAATAGTTATCTTCTGATTCATAAATAAGATAAGCTTTCTCATCATCATCCACGAAAAGGGCCATATCTCTGACTGGCTGCCCACGAGAAAAATACTTTTCAAATCTTTTATTCGCTTGCCTAACAAACCAATTAGAAGAATCTGTATTTGCAGCTGGAGAAAATGGTTTTACTCCTGCATTAGAGTAAGAAGCAGAAATAAAAGTATAAGGTCCCGTGATATTATTGGATGTTGCTACACCAGCCTCACCACTACCATCAGTGAATTTTTTATTTTTCTCTAAATGAAACCACATTACATACTCTTTATTTTTTTTATTATATATAATCTTAGGTCTTTCTAATTGATAATTTTCTGGTAGGTGAGACAAATCTAAAACGATACCAACAGGCATCCAGTGAACCAAATCCTTTGAACGGTACATATTTACTTTCTGGTTACTTCCTTGCCACTCATTAGAGAATATACTCTTACCTACTCTATACTCTCCATAAAAATAATAGTACTCACCATCATAATATATACCACCACCATGTGCATTTATTGGATTACTTTTGACATCCGGCCAAACTTTCCCTGGATATATATAATCGGTTCGAGCATAAATCATCGGTTGATACAGAGCACTCAACGAAATAAGCAACAATAACATTTTCATTAAAACACACCTCATTATCAAAAAAGGCATTGCTTATAATTTTTCACAAATTACAGTTAAACTTAGACTGATACATGTATTCATTTTAACTCAGTTAAACTCAGTTTAACTCAGTTTAACTCAGTTTAACTCAGTTAAACTATGATATTATGTAAAGCCTGCTAACATCGAATATTATTGTAATAATTTGAAGCAAATTTTACATTACCCACATCTATGTAAAAATATACTTCACACCTCTGCGCATGCATCATCTCACATGATTAAAAAAGTAAATAGCTAATGAGCAGATTTATCTGACATCTTTTAAATCCCCCTATTTGTACACTCATATCCACTAACTTTATCTTATACTTATTATGCAATTATTCATACGAAACTAAATAGCTGCGCCTAATACCGCTACACTTTTGCCAGACCATGTTTCCCTCCGGGGAATGGGCTGGCTGTTTCCATAAAATGGCGAACCTTTTCCAGTAACTGCCACATTGAGCGGCACTGGTGATTACGGGTTATCGTGTCATGAAGCGCCTGCCATAACCGCTCAACGTGGTTCACCCACGGCGAGTAAACCGGTTGGTAAATTACCCTGAATTTGGGATTTGCTTTCAACCAGCGCTGTGTTTCACGGCTTTTATGGATAATATAGTTATCCACGATGAGCGTGATGGTTTTTGCCCGTCGGTATGTGGCTTTAAGGTGCTTCAGCAGGCTGATGAACAGCACCGAACTTTTGCTGTTGCCGCCCACATAGCTGACTTTGCCCGTTCCGCTGTGCAATGCTCCGGCCAGATAGTATTTTTCGTTCTGCCACGGCGTCACAACCCGTTTTTGCTGCCCGCGTAACTGCCAGTCTGCGCCGATTTTGGGGTTGAGATGGATATCCACTTCATCCTCATAAAAAACCGGGTGTTCTGCGCTGCATTCGCCCAGTGCTTTATGGATTGCAGCCATTTTTTCATCCTTATGAGGATCGCGGATACACAACGTTGGTGCGGCTCTGCCCCATACCAGTCCGGCAGAGGGCAGCCAGCGACGCACAGTCCCGGCATGCAACTGGAACCCGGTTATCTCATTGATTTTTATTGCCAGTAATTCGGT
Source organism: Klebsiella sp. HMSC16A12 (assembly GCF_001808265.1). Taxonomy (NCBI): domain Bacteria; kingdom Pseudomonadati; phylum Pseudomonadota; class Gammaproteobacteria; order Enterobacterales; family Enterobacteriaceae; genus Klebsiella; species Klebsiella sp. HMSC16A12. The sequence continues at coordinate 8,200 of NZ_KV792649.1, read as the reverse complement.
GCTCCAGCGTGAACGCTGATAACCAAAATCACAGGGAGAATGTTTTATCAGTTCACGTAACAAGGTACAGATATGCTCAAAAGGCCAGCGTCGGGAACGTCCTGCGGGCAAGGATTTCAGGCCTTCAACACCTGATACAGTGAACCAGCCAATCCAGTGCCCAACGAATGAACGGGTACAACAGAGTGTTCTGGCAACATCGCTGATCCGTTCACCCCGATGAAGCATCAACATGGCCGTGAGTCTGCGGGCATGATTTTTATCGCGTGTTTTATGGATAGCTTTCTGCATCAGGCGTCGTTCGTCACGAGGTTTTGGTGCTATGATCGGCATCGCTCAGTCCGGTTGGTGATTTGTTTTGATTTGGCGATTGATCAGATCGCACAATCCGGGCTGAGTTCCCTATAAGTGATCTACTATTCTGCGCAGCTATTTAGTAAATTTAGCAAAAGAAATATCAATAACAGAAGATCCATAGCTAAATTAATTTATTAATAAAACCTTGTTAGTCAGGTATAACGCGATGCCGAAGATAAACTTTTCCTAGTTACGTATATTTTCCAGAAAAGCTTATTTATCTATTTTCTCAGTAATTATCCTTTTTCACCTTGTCTATTCTTAACCCAATCACCATCAAGTGTAACCTCATTTAAATATTTGGTGAATTTTTTATCATCATAATTTATTAATGTCAATGGAGATTGATAGTACCCTCTCCATAAATCCCCCCAAATAAAAGGCATTCTTTGAACATAGATATTTAGAACAATAGCACTGACAAAAACATAAAAGCAAAACCCTATCATTAAATATATTTTTCTAAATAACAATCCGATATATGGAGGAATAATTCTAACCATTAGCAATAGACTACAAACAACTAAGTAACGCTGAAATGCAGTAAAAGAGACAGCAGTGAGAAATGAGAGAGGTATTATTAGACAAATAGCCCGATCAATTATATCTACCGAATTTTTGTCGCGCAAAAAAAGCACTAAGAGGGAAAGTTGCAGCATATTCCTAATGAAAAAAACTCCTTTCGTATTTAGATTGTCAGATGCATTCGCCCAAACTCCATCGACATATCCACTTATAGCATAAGCGCCAATCCCACCTAAGCTAATTTTAGTCAAAATGAATGGTAAAATAGTAGAGCTTAAAACATAGGAAATAATTGAAAACAGGACAAGTTTTTTCTTGTTTAAATTTACAAAACGACTAGCTATAAATCCAATGACAATCAAAGCCATAGAAAAATGAACTAACAGAGTTAATATCATAGCCAAAATCGCTTTTAACTTATCACCTCGAGAATAGGTAGATATTGCGTAAACGGCTAAAGTTATAGATAAACCAAATCTTAGTCCTAATGAATAACCAACAATATCAAAAGCAGATAAAAGCAACACATATGCTGATATTTTTTTAAACCCCGAAAGTTCACAATCAAATATAAATAACATATTTCTTAACGATGCAAGCAATAGATATATCATCAAAGCACCGTATGTCGCAGGCATTATATAATACGCAATATCTAAGTTCCGAAAGACCACAATACCTAAGTAATAGAAAATATCTGGATGACCGGATAAGAAACTGGTTACCTCTGAATGAGGTGCATAACTTAGAAAATCCCCATACCTCCTGTAAGAGTCACCATATGGCGGAAGTCTAATAAGGAAGAAAAAATAGAAAAAAGAAATCAGTAAAAAAGAGATTCTGTTTTTACCATTTTTGCATATTGACAGTAATGAAAAAAGTAGCCCAGCAATAGGAATTAAAGCCGTGGCGCATATAGCTATGGGTAAATATTTATTAATTTTCATATTTATTTATCAAATTAAATGCACTATTAAATTAATTCTAAAATTGTGAATCAATAAATAAATTAAACGATTCGATTTGGTTATTACAATAGCCACCCCCTACTTTATACCTAACTCATTTTATGTTTTTCTTTTTATAAAGATAATAATAAGCTTTATGTATAAAATCAATTTCCTTAAGGCTAAGCTTAATATAAGTTAGCAGGTTAGTTAGAGTAAAATAGTCTATGACATATTTAAGCTTTATCTTTTGATTCCTATTTAAAAGATCTTGAAAAAAAAGACTGTTAAGTTGTTTAGAACTTAATTCATTTTTATGTTTCTCTATAAATAACTGGTAGCCGTGATACGCTCTGCTCCCTGTAGTTATTCTAGGACGGTCTTCGTCAACATAAAAAATATATGATGCGTTTGAAATTCTATGGCTAGGACCAAATTTTTGAACTACACGGAACCACATGTCATAATCTTGCCAAGCAGGAAAAGATGTATCAAATCCACCGACTTCAATAAAATATTTAGTTTTAGTAAAAACTTGATTACCTATAATATTTCTACTACCAAGCATTTCTTTCGTAACTATACCCTCATAGACTTCACCAATATAATCCCCATTATTCCCCCTAAAAACTCTATTACTAGAAATAATATTCCATCCATGACTTTGAAAACTTTCCATAAATAATTGAAGCCTATTTTCGACAAATTCATCATCATCATCGAGACCTGTAATGAATTCTCCTTTTGCCAATTCGATGCACCTATTCCTTGAAAAACAAGCTCCTTTTGGTTCGTTATTACGAATAAATTTAACTCGATGGTCTCTACTAGCTAAATCAACGAGATAATCAGCAGTATTATCTGACGATCCATCATCGCATATTATTATTTCGAAATTCTCATATGTTTGTCTTAATACTGAATCAACAGCTCTTTTAAGTAAAATTGATCTATTATGAGTAGGAATATATACTGTAATTAATGGTTTTTCTTGTATTTCAATATTTTTCATGCTCGAGTCCTTTTAACTTAAATTAATTTATATACCTTATGATTTTATCTTGTTTTGAATTCTTTTTAAAGAAATAGCTATTGAGGGTAAATACTTCAAAATCAATAGATATAATTTTATACTTTTCGGGATACTCTTACTGAACATGATATTATTGAGAGTAAATACTTCTGTGTTAACTTTGGATAACATTTTTAGAAGTAAACTGAGATCATAGGTTTGATTTATTATAATACATGACGTAACGAAAACCCCATGATAAATATACGCATTGCTATAATTATTTTTATATTTATGATATATTTTATTTTTATTTAAAAAATTATATATTTCATTTAAAATGATAAATTTATGATCGATTATATTATTATTAAAATCCCGCATTATTGAACCAGAACGGATTCTATAATTATATAAAGCATTATCCTGAAATACAATTTTCTTTCCATATGACAGTTGGTATAAAACTGCATAGTCCTCAAATAACATTCCTTCTGGATATTTAATATCATTAAACAACTCTTTTCGATACACTTTCCCCCATGCATTAGGAATAATATTAATACACTCTATAGCTTTTCCAAATAAATCATCTGTCGCAAAAAAAACATTGTTCCTTTGCCTAATAAATTGCCCCTCTTCGTTAACTTCTTTATATCCACACGAACATATATCAGCATCACCAATCGCGGATATCATTAATTTAAGAAAGTCTTTATCAATAAAGTCATCACTATCTACAAATGTAATAAACTCTCCAGTAGCGTATTTTAAACCAAAATTTCTAGCCGAGGACAACCCTCCATTTTCTTTTTCCACTAGCTTGATATTACTATTGCAATCTATTAAATACCTTATTTTATCTATCGAGGCGTCTTGTGTATCATCGTTAACAATTATTATTTCGTAGTTATGATATGATTGAGAAAGTAAACTTGTAATACATTCTTCAATGTATTTTTCGACATTGTATACGGGGATTATAATAGATATTTTCTTCATTTCACATCATCTTATTTATATATGCCGTTAATGCTTGTCCTATCTTTATTATATAACTTCTCTAATAAGGATGTAGGCAATAATCTGGTTAATGACCTAAAGATAAATATCCCAACACCTTCGAAAAAACCAGTTATGTTCAATTCATTCTTTATTTTCATTAATTTATACTCACTCTTAATATAGCGAAGTCCTTTCCTCTTTTTTACCATATCGGTTCCAACTCTGGCATCGACGAGTATATCTTTTATATTACGTAATTCATAACCTGCTGCCAGTAGCCTTAGCCAGAGATTATAATCCTCCATAAATAGATGATCTTGATAACCTCCGACGGCCAGAATTTCATTCTTTCTAAAAACAACTGTCATATGATTAAAAGGATTTTTTAGTTTTGAAAACTCTAGTATTTTATTTTTTTCACATGGTAATACCTTTTCACGCTGGTTATTTTGTTCATCAAATTCAATAATACCTGAACCAAGCATAACTAATGAAGGCTCCTTATTCATTATTCCTAACTGCTTTTCAAATCTTTCAGGTTTGCAGATATCATCTGTATCCATTCTTGCTACAATATTATTAGAACAATGGCTCAATCCAATTTTTAATGCTATGCCAAGACCTACATTATCTTTTAATTTAATTATTTTTAATGGTAACTTATCTTGAAATGAATCAACTACAAGACTTAATTTTTCCCCAACATCACCATCATAGACAATAACAACCTCACTAGGTTTTAGTGACTGAATTACTAAACTATCTAAGCAGCACTTTAGATAGTTAGGATTTTCTTTTATATAGAGAGACATCAATACTGAAAACATTTTATTCCTCTACTGGTTACTTTTAAGTAATCATTTTAATACAGACAGCCATTGTAAATAAATATTTTCACAAGAGTAGTTTTTTGAATTTTTAATAGCATTTAAAGAAAGTTCTTTTCTTAACTCATGATTAAACATTAGTTTTTCTAATTTAATTAAGAATTCACAATCGTTTGAATAATCAACTAAGTAGCCATCATTAGATATTATTTCTGCAGGTCCGGTTTTACAATCAAACGCAATTACTGGTAAACCAAAATTTTTACTTTCAATTAAGACCATCGGTAATCCTTCATAACGAGAGGTCATAACTAAAACGGAGGACTCTTTATATAATAGTTGGATATTTTTATCCGGTTTCTTAATTTTTATATTATTCAGTTCAAGGCGTTGACAAAGATTTATAAGTGACTCATAGTCGTCCCCTTCCCCAACTATACACAATTCCCAACCTGTACTATCAATCTTGCTCCAAAGATTAATTAGTCGATGAAAATTTTTCTGATATGTCAGCCTTCCTACGGCAAGAATCTTTTTTATCTTATGCTGTAATTCACTAGGCTCGATCGTATTTTCATCAAAAGGTGAAGGATTTCTTATGACATATACATTATCAATTTTATAATTATCCTGAATAAACCTTTTATCAGAATCAGTTAATACTACAATTTTATCTGCAAGATAATATGCTATCCTTTTTATCATACGTATGTAAGTAGGGAATGATTCAATAGATACATGGTCATAACAAATAATTTCTGATTTACATTTAAATACTTTCAATAAGGGAATAATTTGAGCAGATAAACGTCCCATAGAAACAACAATGATTATATCAGGATTATCTACTTTTACATGTCTTACAAAAGACATCAGTTTAGCTAGTCGTCCCTTAGTTGAAGGACTAATTATTTTTACTTCTGTGGAGATTTTATAATATGGAATCGAATCATTCAAACTAAAGACAGTTACTTTATTATTATTCAGTACAAACATATTCGAAATCATAGATAACACGCGATCTGTACCACCGCTATTAGAAATGCCATCAATGATTATATTTATATTTTTACCACTATTCATAATTATCACATTTTCATTTGATGTAATCAAAAACAACTATAGTCAGAAACAGAACAGCAATAAATAAGTCTTTTTAGTATGCTCCATCTTTCTTTAATACAACTCCAATAGTCTTAAAAAGAATCGCAATATCGTTCCACATAGACCAATTTTTAACATACCAAGCATCAAGATATACGCGAGTTTCATAATCAACATCGCTACGACCACTTACTTGCCAAAGGCCAGTCATTCCCGGTTTACTAAGGAGGTAATAATCCACTTCTTCATTATATCGTTCTAGTTCAGCAGTAATGATCGGCCTAGGTCCAACCAGACTCATCTCTCCTTTCAGGACATTGAATAACTGCGGTAATTCATCCAGGCTAGTCCTACGAAGGAATCCTCCAATTTTTGTAATTCGAGGATCATTTTTTAATTTAAAAGTAGCATCCCATTCTTTTTTTGCTTCAGGATCATTTTCTAATAAATTTTCAAGGACTTCTTTAGAATTTATCACCATTGAACGGAACTTAAGACACTTGAATGATTGCCCACCTTTACCAATGCGTTCATGTCCATAAATAGCAGGCCCACCATCCTTTTTCACTTTACGGCTTATATATATCAATGCTGGAGAAAGAATAACGATTATTGATATTGAGCCAACAATATCAAAGAGGCGTTTGAGAATCCTTGAGGACCACTTTGCAAGGTTTTGTTGAACACGAAATATCATCACTTCATGACTAAAAATAAAAGACATATCTGTACTATCGAGAGGCATCCCACGCAATGTTGGAATAACAGAGATATACCGATAACCTTTAATCATAAAATTACGCAACCATGTGTTTCGGACGTCGCTCTGGTATGATTCAACGGCCACAATAAACTGAGTCTTTTTATCCATTGATGATAACCAGGTAGGATCATTCGCCAGTACAGGGACACCATCAATATATTTGTTTTCTAATAACTCCTCAGTTGTCTCAATAAACCCTACAATAACCAGCCCAAGATTACGCTCACTATTAATAGCTTTATAGGCTTCCTGCGCATTAGCTCCGCTGCCTATAATCCATGTATCTCTGTGCCATAATCCAAACACATCCAACACACGTTTCGTTACCATCCTTGCTAAAGGCACCAATAGCAAAACAAAAACCCAGGTTAGTCCCCACAAAAACCTTGAAAAGGACCAATTTGCAAATGCCAAAACTGCAATCTCAATTACAGCAAAAATAACTAAAGTACGCAGTATCTCTTTTAATTCAAACCAAAATGTCTTACGGTAGAAATAATGGCGGAGCCTCATAGAATACCAGGCAACACAGCAAAGAGCTAACAACCAGTGGAGTATTTTCCACCCTTCAAGTTGGTTGGCTGAAACGGCTGTTTCATAATCGCTAACCGTTATTGATAAAACCCCTATCGCTAAATATAATGAAATAACAAAACTAAAAAAATCAGACATTGCCAAAGCAATACTGACAACAATATTTCTGACGAGAAGCGTCATATACCCTCTCTGCATTGCATCTAATTTCTGATTAAATATTCACGGAAGGATGAAATTTAAGGCAGGTTTTAAAACCCTGCCTCATTGAAATTTACTGCTTATCAGTATATGAATATCCATAATGGCTATAGCCATAGCCATAATAGCTACTTGCTTTTTTTACAACACCATTCAATATGCAGCCTTTCACTGTTACACCGGCTTGTTCGAATCGTTTAACACTTACTTCAATTTCTTTTGCTGTATTTAATTCAAATCGAGCTACCAGTAGAGTTGTGCCTACATAATTACCAATTATTGCTGCATCAGTAACAGCCAGAATCGGTGGTGTATCAAGAACAACGATATCGTAGTTTTCACTAGCCCAATTTAGCAGTTCACCAAAACGTCTGTGCATTAGTAATTCAGCTGGGTTTGGTGGAGCCATTCCCCGTGAAATAAAATCAAAATCACCTGATACGACTTTTTTTAATGCCCTATTAATTTCAACTTTTCCTGACAGGATATCAGAGAGACCATTGGTATTATTTTCATTGAACAATTTATGCGTGTAGCCTTTACGCATATCGGTATCAATAAACAATACCTTTTTCCCTGTCTGAGAAATTACAGCCGCCAGATTTGAACTTACAAAAGTTTTCCCTGCATTAGGGCTCGCACCAGATATCATCAGTACATTATTTCTTGCTTCCATCATGGCGAAATGAAGGCTGGTACGCAAACCGCGAATAGCTTCAATTGACAGATCCGCAGGGTTATCAACCGCCAGGAAGCCCTGAATTTCTTCAGCAGACTTTTTACTCCATCCTTTTTTCTGCACCACACTTTTGGAAAATGTTTCTGCGATCGGAATACTCGCATAAACATTAATTCCAAGCTCTTCAAGCTGCTCAGGCGTTTCAATTCCTCGAGGCTTTGTTGAATAAATCGAACTTTTGCTGAG
>NZ_KV792648.1:129756-164714 GCF_001808265.1 Klebsiella sp. HMSC16A12 | reverse complement strand
CTGGCCGCCCCCTGTGCGCTCCCTGCGCCATGAAAAACAGAGTGCAGAAAAAATAACCGGGAGCGCAAAGAACGCTGAAGTCACACGTGATACACGCTTTTGCCGGACTGAGAAAGTGGCAATCCGATAACAGAATCTACAATACACGTAGACCTACGCAAGCGCAGCGCCGCCGGGCGATTGCCGCGGGCACGGAGCCGCTTTTATGCCGGGCGGCGGCTGACGCCTTACCCGGCCTACGGTCCGTGCCATTTGTAGCCCCGGTAAGCGCAGCGCCACCGGGGAAATTGATCTTACTGTTCAGTGGCTACCTGCAGCGCCGTTTTACGCACCCGCGCATACCACACCACCGTCAGCAGCCCGAGCCAGACCAGGCCGGCGATCAGCGCCATCCGCGTTTCGGCAAACATCCCTAATACGGCGATGACCAGCCCCATAAACAGCAGCGTCAACAGCGGCGCAACCGGCCAGAACGGAATGGGAAAGGCGATCTGGCTGCGCTCTTCGGCAGACAAACCGCGGCGCATGGCAAAATGGGATAGCAGAATCATCAGCCACACCCATACCGTGGCGAATGCCGCCAGCGAAGCAATTAGCACAAATACCTGCTCGGGGATCAGATAGTTCAATACCACCGCCGCCAGCAGCGCGCCGCCCATGACCACCACCGTCATCCAGGGCACACCGTTGCTGGCGATGCGCTGGAAGCTTTTCGGCGCCAGCCCCTCTTTCGACATGCCGTACATCATGCGTCCGGCGCCAAAAATATCGCTGTTAATCGCCGAGATGCTGGCGCTGATCACAATGATGTTAAGGATGGTCGCCGCCGCCGGGATCCCCAGACCGTCGAAAATAAGCACAAACGGACTCCCCTGTTCGCCAAAGCTGTTCCACGGGAAGATCGCCATCAGCACCGCCAGGGTGCAGACGTAGAACAGGATAATGCGCAGCGGAATGGTATTGATGGCCTGCGGGATCACCTTCTTCGGATCCTTCGCTTCCGCGGCGGTGACGCCGATAATCTCCACCCCGCCGAAGGCGAACATCACGATGCCAAGCGAGGCGATAACGCCCTGCCAGCCGTTAGGGGCAAAGCCGCCGTGGCTCCAGAGGTTTTCCAGCCCGGTGGCTGGGAAGCTGTGGCCAAAGCCAAAGAAGATGATCCCCGCCCCCGCCAGCATCATGGCGATAATCGCCACCACCTTCACCAGAGACAGCCAGAACTCCATCTCGCCAAATACCCGCACGTTGCACAGGTTCATCGCGCCGATAAAGAAGATGATGCTGAGGATCCAGATCCAGCGCGGCACATCGGGGTACCACAACCCCATATAGATACCGAAGGCGGTGACGTCGGCCAGGGCGACGATCACCATTTCAAAGGTGTAGGTCCAGCCGGTAATAAACCCGGCCAGCGGCCCGAGATACTGGCGGGCATAGCTGCCGAAGGAGCCGGAAACCGGGTTGCGCACCGCCATCTCGCCCAGCGCGCGCATGACGATAAACACCGCCGCGCCGCCAATCAGATAGGCCAGCAGCACCGCCGGGCCCGCCGCTTTGATGGCTGAGGCCGAGCCATAGAACAGCCCGGTGCCGATAGCGGAGCCGAGCGCAATAAACCGAATGTGTCGGGCATTGAGCCCGCGCAGCAGATGTGGCTTGTGTTGTTGTTGCATATACAGGTGTCCTGATTTTTTTATATGACGACAAATATGCGATGTAGGGCGGTCGGGGGAATGACTTCCCCCGACGCGGGTACAGAGAACAACGGTGATTAATGCAGTACGGCAGGCAGCAGACGCGTCAGGTGACGGGCCGCCAGAAGCGCAATGGCGTTATCGATATCCGGGGCGAAGTAGCGATCCTGCGTATAGTGCGGCACGCGTTCGCGCAGCAAGTGACGCGCCTCTTCCAGCAGCGGACTGGTGGTCAGTCCTTCGCGCATATCCAGCCCCTGCGCCGCCGCCAGCCACTCAACGGCCAGCACCCCGCGGGTGTTCTCGGCCATCGCCCACAGGCGGCGACCGGCCGCCGGCGCCATCGAGACGTGGTCTTCCTGGTTGGCAGAGGTGGGCAGGCTGTCAACGCTATGCGGGTGCGACAGCGCTTTGTTTTCACTGGCTAAGGCCGCCGCCGTGACCTGGGCAATCATAAACCCGGAGTTGACGCCGCCATTTTTGACGAGGAACGGCGGCAGCTGCGACATATGGCTGTCCATCATCAGCGCGATGCGGCGCTCGGAGAGCGAGCCGATTTCGGCGATCGCCAGCGCGATATTATCCGCGGCCATCGCCACCGGTTCGGCATGGAAGTTACCGCCGGAGATGACGTCATTTTCGGCGGCAAAGACCAGCGGGTTATCGGAGACCGCGTTGGCTTCAGCCAGCAGCACCTCAGCCGCCTGGCGGATCTGCGTCAGGCAGGCGCCCATCACCTGCGGCTGGCAGCGCAGGGAGTACGGGTCCTGCACCTTGCTGCAGTTATGGTGCGACTGCGAGATCGCGCTATCGTCGGTCAGCAGGTGGCGATACAGCGCCGCCGCATCAATCTGCCCGCGCTGGCCGCGCACTTCATGGATGCGCGCATCAAACGGACGACGTGAGCCCAGCGCCGCTTCGGTGGTTAACGCCCCGCAGACGACCGCGGAGGCGAACAGATCCTCGGCTTCGAACAGACCGCGCAGGGCAAAAGCGGTCGAGGCCTGGGTGCCGTTGAGTAGCGCCAGCCCCTCTTTCGCCGCCAGGGTAATCGGCTCCAGCCCCACCTGACGCAGCGCTTCGGTGGCCGGCAGCCATTCGCCGCCGCGTACCCGCGCTTTACCTTCTCCGAGCAGGGTCAGCGACATATGCGCCAGCGGCGCTAGGTCGCCGGAAGCGCCGACGGAGCCTTTGGCCGGGATCCACGGCGTCACGCCGGCATTCACCAGGCCAATCAGCGCCTGGATCACGCTCAGGCGGATCCCGGAGAAACCGCGGGACAGGCTGTTAATCTTCAGCACCATAATCAGCCGCGCCAGATCATCGTCCAGCGGCTCGCCAACGCCCGCCGCATGGGACAGCACCAGCGAACGCTGCAGGTTCTCCAGATCTTCCGTCGAGATACGGGTTTGCGCCAGCAGGCCAAAACCGGTGTTGATGCCGTAGGCGGTACGCCCTTCGGCAAGGATGGCGTTGACGCAGGCCACGCTCTCGTCAATGGCGGCAAACGCGCTGCTATCAAGGGTAATGTTCAGCGGGTGGCTGTAAACGTCGCGGAGCTGCGACAGGCTGAGTTGACCCGGGATCAAAGTTAAAGATTTCATTTAGCGTTCCCCTGCGTTGCCGCCACCATCGGAAGATTCAGACCCTGTTCTGCTGCGCATTCAATGGCAATCTCATACCCCGCGTCGGCATGACGCATCACGCCGGTGGCCGGGTCGTTGTGCAGGACGCGGGCGATACGCGCCGCCGCTTCATCGGTACCATCGCAGACGATAACCATCCCGGAGTGTTGCGAGAAGCCCATGCCTACCCCGCCGCCGTGGTGCAGCGACACCCAGGTCGCGCCGCTGGCGGTATTGAGCAGGGCGTTGAGCAGCGGCCAGTCGGAGACCGCATCAGAACCATCGCGCATCGCTTCGGTTTCGCGGTTCGGGCTGGCGACGGAGCCGGAGTCAAGGTGATCCCGGCCAATGACGATCGGCGCGGAGACTTCGCCGCTGCGCACCATTTCGTTAAACGCCAGACCGAGCTTTTGCCGCCACTCCAGACCGACCCAGCAGATACGCGCCGGCAGTCCCTGGAAGCTGATGCGCTCGCGCGCCATATCCAGCCAGTGGTGCAGATGCTGATCATCTTTAATGATCTCTTTTACTTTCGCGTCGGTTTTGTAGATATCCTGCGGATCGCCGGACAGCGCTACCCAGCGGAACGGGCCGATACCGCGGCAAAACAGCGGGCGGATATAGGCCGGCACGAAGCCCGGGAAATCGAAGGCGTTGCTGACGCCCACTTCCTGCGCCATCTGGCGGATGTTGTTGCCGTAGTCGAAGGTTGGGACCCCCATCTCATGGAAGGCCAGCATCGCCTGCACGTGATCGGCCATCGAGCGTTTCGCCGCCAGAATAGTGCCCTGCGGGTCGGATTCGGCTTTCTGCTGATACTCTTCCCCGCTCCAGCCTTTCGGCAGATAGCCATGCAGCGGGTCGTGGGCGCTGGTCTGGTCGGTGACCATATCCGGGCGCACGCCGCGCTTCACCAGCTCCGGTACGATCTCCGCGGCGTTGCCGCACAGCGCGATAGAGATGGCCCGCCCTTCGGCGGTGTATTTTTTGATGCGCGCCAGGGCGTCATCCAGCGAGGTGGCTTGCTCATCCACGTAGCGGGTACGCAGACGGAAATCGATGCGGCTCTGCTGACATTCGATGTTCAGCGAGCAGGCGCCGGCCAGCGTCGCGGCCAGCGGCTGCGCGCCGCCCATGCCGCCCAGACCGGCGGTTAATACCCAGCGGCCTTTCAGGCTGCCCTGGTAGTGCTGGCGACCGGCTTCGACGAAGGTTTCGTAGGTACCCTGCACGATGCCCTGGCTGCCGATGTAGATCCAGCTGCCGGCGGTCATCTGGCCGTACATCGCCAGCCCTTTGGCATCCAGCTCGTTAAAGTGTTCCCAGGTGGCCCAGTGCGGGACCAGGTTGGAGTTGGCGATCAGCACGCGCGGTGAGTTTTCATGGGTTTTGAATACGCCCACCGGCTTCCCGGACTGCACCAGCAGGGTTTCATCGCTTTCCAGGTTCTTCAGTGCCTTCACGATAGCGTCATAGCATTCCCAGTTGCGCGCTGCGCGACCAATACCGCCATAGACCACCAGCTCGTGCGGGTTTTCGGCGACATCGGGATCAAGATTATTCATTAACATACGCAGCGGGGCTTCGGTCAGCCAGCTCTTCGCGGTCAGCGTCGTGCCTCTTGGCGCACGGACGTCCAGCTGGCGATATTTGCTTTGCGACATCGGGGTTTCTCCTGACAATGAACGTTGTTTACGTAGATACATATACTTGTATATACAAGCATGCGCAAGCCAGGATTTAACAGAAATGATACAATTTTGTTATATTGCGTCAGCAATCACGTTTTGCTGACGCCAGCGTGGATCAGGAGCCAAAGCGCCCCTGCAGACGATATCGGCTACCGGGGAACAGCAGGCGCGCGTGGGAGACGATGTGGGTTGTCGACCAGGTGCGGCGACGGATCAGCAGGCACGGATCGTGGGCGTGAATATGCAGCAGCGCGCACTCTTCCGCCGTGGCCTGCACCGCTTCAACAATATGTTCACCTTCGGTTAACGGCGCGATCAGCGACAGGTAATCATGGGGCGTGGTGGCGGTGTAGGCCTGATGCAGATAGTCCGGGACCACTGCGGCATTGACGCAGCGATCTTCGATTTGCACCGGCACCTCGTTTTCGTAATGCACCATCAGCGAGTGAAAAATGCGGGTGCCTTCCGGGACGCTGAGCGCCGTCGCCAGAATATGATCCGCCCGGGTCTCCTCAAGCAGGAGTACCTCACAGCGGTGCTGATGGTGACGGGCGACAATTTCTGCGGCAATACTGCGCACCTCGAACAGCGCCGACTGCCCTTTCGGCTCGGCGACAAAGGTTCCCACCCCTTGCAACCTGACCAGCAGGCCTTCGTCCGTCAGCTCACGCAGCGCGCGATTGATGGTCATTCGGCTGAAGCCGAACTGGGCCACCAGCTCAGCTTCCGACGGGATACGGTCATGCGGTCGCCAGACGCCGCTGTGGATCTTTTCGCTGATCGCCTGCTTCACCTTTTCATAGAAAGGCGCGGGCGCGGAACGAGGTTGTTGTGCAAACATGGCCTGGCTTTCCTTATGTGTAATAAGCGGAGCGGCGAAACGAAAATAATAGCGCGGATCGCTAGCGCCACCAATGGGCGATTTGCCATGCCACACGGGCCGCCGCGCGAGCGCCCTGACCGTCAATGTCAAACAGCGGGTTAAACTCCACCAGATCCACCGCCTGCAGCTTACCGCTGCGGCACAGCGGTTCAACGATGCGCAGCAGCGTGGCCAGCGGCACGCCCAGCGCCGCCGGGGCCGACACCGCCGGCATTTCTCGCGCCGGCAGCACGTCGAGATCGATAGTCAGATACAGACGGTCGAATTGCGCGATATTGCGCTCAAGCTCCGGCAACACGCGAGTTTCGAAGGCTGTCAGCACCTCCAGATCTTCAATGATAGCCACCTGGCGGCGCGCCGCTTCATCCCATAGCGCCTGGGTGTTCGCCGCCCGGCTAACCCCGATGCAGGTATAGTGAAAACCGCGCTGCTGCGCGTCACACTCCAGCGCCAACTGGCGGAACGGCGTCCCGGAGCTGGCGCATTCGGCAAAGCGCAGATCCAGATGCGCATCGAGATTAATAATGCCCACTTTTTCGCCCGGGAAGGCGTCCAGTACCCCAGCGCCGTGGCCGAAGGCCGTCTCGTGGCCGCCGCCCAGGACCAGCGTGCGTTTACCCGCCCGCTGACAGTCGGCCACCGCCTCGCGCAGCGCCTGATGCGCGGCTTCTAACTGCTCGCCGTCGACGCTGATGGTGCCCATATCCACGCAGCGGTCATGACCCTGATGGCTGGCCATATTGGCCAACGCCCGGCGCAGGGTCGCCGGGCCGTCCGCTGCCCCGGTACGCCCCTTGTTACGCCGGACCCCTTCGTCACAGGCGAAGCCGAGCAGCGCGATATCGCCGGGCATCTCCTGCGGCGCGAAGCGTTCCGCGCGGGCGATGGTCTGGAACAGGCGCAGCGCATTGGGCGCTTCCGCGCTGTCGTCGCGTCCCTGCCAGAGACTGGCTGGCGTAGCTTGCCACAGCATCATTGCAACTCTCCTTGAACAACGCGATGCCAGAGCGGACTGCGCCCCGGCTCATACACCATCTCGACGGGATGCTCAGCATCCCAGATGGCGAAGTTAGCGACAAAGCCCGGCGCCAGCTGGCCGTGGCTGGCCTGGCGCCCCAGCGCCCGCGCGGCATGGCGCGTCACCCCGGCCCACGCCTCCTCCGGCGTCAGGCCAAACTTAACGCAGGCCATGTTCATCGCCAGATGCAGGCTGGCGAAGGGGCTGGTGCCGGGGTTGAAATCGGTCGCCACCGCCATCGGCACCTGGTACTTGCGCAGCAGCTCAACCGGCGGTTTACGGGTTTCATTAAGGAAGTAGAACGCGCCGGGGAGCAGGGCTGCCACGGTGCCGCTTTCGCGCATCGCCGCCACGCCCTCTTCCGTCAGATACTCGATATGGTCGGCGGAAAGCCCATGATAGCGGCTCACCAGCTGCGCGCCGCCCAGCGATGAGAGCTGCTCAACGTGGCCTTTTACCGGAATGCCCAGCGCCTGCGCCGCCTGAAAGACGCGCTCAGTTTGCTGCGGGCTGAAGCCGACGTTTTCGCAGAAGACGTCAACGCTTTCAAACAGTCCCTCCTGCCACAGCGTCGGCAAAATGGTCTCGCAGACCAGCGTAATATAGCCGTCAGCATCGCCTTGATATTCCGGCGGCGTGGCGTGGGCGGAGAGCAGCGTCGCCGACAGTTCCACGCCATTATGATCGGCCAGTTGTCGGGCGACCCGCAGCATTTTGCGTTCGTTTGGCAGGTCGAGGCCGTAGCCGGATTTGATCTCCAGGGTGGTCACCCCTTCACGCAGCAGGCGTTCCAGACGCGGCTGGGCCAGCGCCAGTAGTTCAGCTTCGCTGCTGTCGCGCGTGGCGCGCACGGTGGAGTTAATGCCGCCGCCGCTGGCGCTGATGGTTTGATACGACACGCCGTTCAGCCGCTGCTCCCACTCCTGGGCCCGGCTGCCGCCGAAGACGAGATGGGTGTGGCAGTCGATTAATCCCGGCGTTACCAACCGGCCTTCAAGATCGATACTGCGCCCGCTGGGGACGTCATCTTCGGCGACAATCGCCGCGATGCGGCCGTCGCGCACCAGCAGCGCATGGCGCTCCAGCAGGCCGTAAGGTTGAGCGTGATCGGGGTTCAGGGTGGCGAGACGCCCGTTTCGCCAGATAACGAGTTCGGAAGTGGCTTCAGTCATAGCGCTTAACTTGTCATGGGTTGTATAGACATCTATTTTCATAACGCCGGTAAAGTCAACAATAGCGCAGGGAAATGTTATTTTTTTGTGACTAAAGACCATCCGGCAGGGCTGCGCGTTGCGTAAAGACGGTAAGTTTTTCCGTCCACGTCTTCCCGTTTCGTTCAAGTTAGTATAAAACAGCAGGTTTTAAAGGACTTATACCCTGGCGTCTCAGCCGGGGTATTTCACTACGCTTAATTTTGCCCGGAGCAACATGAACACATATTCCGTTTCCCGTCTGGCGCTGGCGCTGGCCTTCGGCGTGACGCTGTCCGCCTGTAGCTCGACGCCTGCCGATCAACAGCCCTCAACGCAGACTGCACCGGGCACTACCGCGCGTCCCATACTCAACGCCGAAGAAGCGAAAAACTTCACGCCGGCGGCCTATTTCCAGTCGCTGGCTCCCAACGCCGCCGCCTGGACGCCGTCTGCTATCAGCCTGCCGGCGCAGCCTGACTTTATCGTCGGCCCTGCGGGAACCCAGGGCGTAACCCATACCACCATTCAGGCGGCGGTGGATGCCGCAATTGCCCGTCACTCTAACCGTCGTCTGTATATCGCGATTATGCCGGGCGAGTACCCGGGAACCGTCTACGTTCCGGCGGCGCCGGGCGCCCTGACCCTGTATGGTACTGGTGATAAGCCAATCGACGTGAAAATCAGCGAAGCCATTGATTCCGAGATGGATCGCAACACCTGGCGTCGTCTGGTCAATCCAGGCGGTAAATATATGCCGGGTAAACCGGCGTGGTATATGTTCGACAGTTGCCAAAGCAAATCCGCGGCGACCGTCGGCGTAATGTGTTCCGCAGTCTTCTGGTCACAGAATAATGGTCTGCAGCTGCAGAACCTGACCATCGCCAACAACCTCGGCGACAGCGTTGACGCCGGTACCCACCAGGCGGTGGCATTGCGCAGCGATGGCGACCAGGTGCAGATCAATAAGGTCAATATTCTTGGCCGTCAGAACACCTTCTTCGTGACCAACAGCGGCGTGCAAAACCGTCTGCAGGACAACCGTCAGACCCGCACCCTGGTGACCAACAGCTACATTGAAGGCGATGTGGATATCGTTTCCGGCCGCGGCGCGGTGGTGTTTGATAACACCGATTTCCGCGTGGTGAATTCCCGTACCCAGAAAGAGGCCTACGTCTTCGCGCCGGCTACTCTGAAGAGCGTGACCTACGGCTTCCTGGCGACCAACAGCCGCTTCACCGCCTCCGGGGATAACGTCGCGCAGCTCGGCCGCGCGCTGGACGTCGATGGCAACAGCAATGGCCAGGTGGTGATCCGCGACAGCGCTATCAATGAAGGCTTTAATATTGCCCAGCCGTGGGCGGCGGCGGTAGGCTCCGGCCGCCCGTTCAGCGGCAACACCGGCAGCGCCGATGACAAAGGCAATCTGCAGCGCAACCTCAACGACAACGGCTTCAACCGCATGTGGGAGTACAATAACCGCGGCGTGGGAAGCACCGTGGTCGCCGAGCCGAAACAGTAAAGCGCAACAAGCGTGAACCATAATAAAAGAGAGGGCGATGCCCTCTCTCAAACTGCTGACAACGTGCAATCTTCAGGAATTGCCCGGCGGCGCTGCGCTTGCGCGGCCCTACAGATAACTGCATAACGGTTTGATATTGAAGTCTTTCGTAGGCCGGGTAAGGCGAAAGTCGCCACCCGGCAGAAATGCGAGCACAATGACGAAACAGGTTTGTCGTCAGCCAGAGAGAGGGCGATGCCCCCTCTTTTCTTTTTCGTTCAGCGCTTCACGCCGTCAGGCGGAACGCCATTTGCGGGTCAGCGGTTTTTCCAGTTCCACGATCAGGAACATGGCGAAGCCGATGATAAAGGTGATCACCCAGTAGCGGAACGGCAGCCCGGTGGTGCCGAACAGCATCTGCATAAAAGGCGCGTAGATAATCAGCAGCTGCAGCAGCAGCAGTACGCCGCTGACGATCCAGATCCCTTTGTTGGCCAGCAGACCTTTGGTTAACGAGAATCCATCCGATACGCGGCAGTTCAGCATATAGAACCACTGGGCGGTGACCAGAGTCTGCAACAGCACGGTACGGATAAACTCCGGCGAATAGCCGCGCGGCTGCAGCCAGGCTTCGAGAATAAAGGCGCTGACCGCAATCATTGACCCCACAAACGCTACGCGCCAGATGGCAAAGCCGTCCATCACGTGAAGGCTGTATGACAGCGGTGACCTTTTTCACCATCTATAACACCTGGGATCGCTTTGATTATGACTATCACTGGATCCTCGGGCTGCTGACCTTTATCTCGACCATCGCGACGCCGCTGTTTTTTGTCGTGGCCGGCTATCTTGATGCGCAGACGCGCCACGATGCCAACTGGCAAATTGGTAAAATTAAAAGCGTGGTCATCGTCTTTCTGTTTTGGGTGACGGTCTATTATGTCTGGGAGCCTTACCAGCGCGGCTACCTGATCCAGCCCTGGTTTATTTTCGCCCTGATTGTCATCTATACCTTTCATCCTTTGATCGCCTGGCTCAGCCAGCGGCGCGGGCTCTTTTTCGCCGTGCTCCTGACGCTGCTGTGCTGCTCCTACGGTTACGACCTGCTCTCGGTGATCTACCCGGACAGACATCTTTTCAGTTTGCCGCCGCAGTATCGCCTGTGGACATGGCTACTGTTTTATTTAACCGGGCAGTTGTTTAACGATCCAAAGGTCGCGGAGTGGATACGCAACCCACAGGTGATTAAAGGATCGATTATCGCCCTGCCCTTTGTCTATTTATTTACCTGGTTTTATGAACGCCATTTCTTCTTCGCCCTGTTTAAAGCAGATCGTAATGCGTTCATTCTCACGGGATCGCAAATTTATATCCTGATCGTCCTGCTGGTGATCGCCGCTAACGCCGTGCAGTTTAAAAAGAACCGCGAGTGGAAAGAGGCCGTGCTGGCGACGGTCAGTAAAGCGATGACCGGAGTTTATATCCTCCACTATTCCGTGTTTCACCTGCTGGTGATGCTCATCCCTGTGCATTCGCTAGCCACCAAGTTGGGGGTAATAGCGCTGACCTTTGTCCTGTCGGTGCTCATTTTCCTTGCCGCGCTCTCCAGTACGCTGCTCAGGAAGGTGATTACCTTGTAACCGACAACGGGACGATTTAGCGGAAGCTCCACTGGATACTGATCACAAACACGCTGGGAATAATAATGCCGCTTTCAACGGCTAAATAATCGGTGAAGTTATACTGGATAGCGTGGTAGATATAGGGTGAAAAGCCGATCCCCGTGGCGTCCTTAAAGTCTTTATAGGAGCCATGATCGCCGCAATGCTCAAAGGCGTCGAAGAAGAATTCGCCGGTATAGCCGTAAACGCCTTTGAAGGTCCACCCGCTGCCGCTGTGGTACCAGTCTCTTCTCACCCCCAGCGCCAGGCAGCGATCGTTGAAGCTGTTATTCATAGTGCCAAGCAGAAGGCTGTATTTGGAGTCTGCAGAGAATTTCCGCTCCACTGAGAAAAAATGATTTTCGAAATTCTCTGTATATTGTCCGTGATTATTGGTCAGATGGTAAACATAGGAACCGGTATTCACCGAATAGAGGTTAAGTTCGTTCGCCTGCGCGAGAGAGGCTAACCCGGCCAGGAGCATCACGCTTTTGCCGCGCATTTTCCCTCCTCAGTCCTCAAGGCCTGTCCAGGGACAGAAAGCTTTTGCCGTATTTACCGGTCGTGACAGGGGTATAAGACTCGACAGGGAAATGGGGGAAAAATAACGATGCCAAACCGCCGCGTCGTTACCAAAAAGCGTAGCACAGCCCTTATTCGCCAACAAATCGAATGGGCCGTTTACGACATGGCAGACGTTACCCCTTTACCTTACTGTGCAAAAAGCAGACAAAGCCTCATCATATTTTCCGCTATGCTCAGAGTCCGACGCGGAAGAAAGCCACCTGTCGACGACAGCGTTGCTGTTTACCCCTTCGCTCGTCGGCGCAATTTCATGCATTTCGCCAGCCATGACAGAATTTTCACAATTGGCTTTCTTCTACCATCATCAGCTTCTTCCCGCTGGTTTTACAACGAAATCCTGCACAACCCGACTTTTCTGTACAAGTTATCACTTAATAAAATTGTTATAAATCAACAAATTAAAACACACACAAAAAATAAGCCGTTACGTTGTACATATAGTAATGAAAAAAGTTGTTCATAGTGAAATCAGCGTCTATAGTTTTGGAGTGTTAACTGCTTGTTGCGCAACAAAGCGGGGAAGCTTGACGATTGCGCAGCGAGTCAGACGGTGGTTCCTGGTTATACATTTCCTGTTCGTGACTTGGCGCGTACCAACGGTACGTTGCGACTTTTATTGTCTGTTTGCTTTATACGTGGGAGAGTTCGAGCTATGCATATTAAAAATACCATTCCAGCAGAGTTTGTCTTCAATTCGGCCCTGATGAAGAATATTGAGAATACGCTCATTAAGCAGCACAGAACGGTAAATAATGAGCGGATGATTACGGAAATCCAGCATCGTCTGCAAACGGAAAGTAACGAAATACTTTCCGATCTCTATCTGCAGGCGCTGGATATGCTGTACAGCAAACCTCATCATTAAATAAACCCACTGTGCTGGCAGCAGGCTTCGACCTGCTGTACCGGCGCGCCTGGGTCTCTATCGGCTAACTGAGGCAAAAAAATGTCACACCATAATACTTGCTATCGTTCTGAGCATTACGATCTGTGGTTTGATAATGGTTTTCTTCTCTATGGGATGTCGCTGATCCTGAATAGCCTGCCGGCATCTTACTTCCGTAAAAAACATGTTTTCTTCACCAGCGACAATTATTTCGCGGTACTGCAGCACAACTATAATCGGCGGGATACATTATTTATTCTGTTAACCGAAGGCAACGATCTTAATTTTCTTAGTGAACTGCCTATGCTGCGCTTGCCGGCCAACTCGACGCCGGAAGAGTTAAAGATATTTCTGCATCAACCCACCCGCTATTACAAAACCCATCCGGCGCCAGGCGCCTCGGTGCAGTTTACCGAGCGGGAAAAGAAAGTTATTCAACTTATCAGCAATGGCGAAGCGGTCGCCAGCATTGGCCGGTCGCTAAACCTGCATATAAAAACCATTTATCAGATCCGGCTGAATCTGATTAAAAAGCTCGGCTGCAGCGGTAGAACCGATTTTTTTAATATCAGCCGCAGCGAAACGTTCAAATCCTGGAGCCAGATTCACCTGTAACCCAGCACTCAAGCCCTGATCCGCACCACGGATCGGGGCGCTTAATTTTGGCCGTGAAAATGGATGCTGAAGCCCTGCTCCTGCCAGTGGCTGAGCAGCTCCTCCTGCAGAGGCGTGGCGGCACGTCCGGTCCAGACGAAAATATGCTGCCCGGGAAATAGCTCAGGCCGCGGCGACTCCAGCGGTTCGGCGAGAACGTTGACATGCCAGCCGCGTTGGGAAAGACGCCATGCCTCCAGCCACAGACGCGTCCTGTCCTCATTGCTCCAGCCCACCAGCAGCGTCTCTTTGCCATTTTTTTTACGCGCTTCGGCGAGAAACAACGCTACGCAGTCAATTAACAGGCCGTCCAGCATGCTGCTAATCACCAGCGAGGTATTCTGATCCAGCTTGAGACGCTGTCGTACCGGCACTAACAGGCTATCGATGAGGGTATCAACGGGGTGTTGATGACTGAGCGCCATTAATTTGGCGCGGATTCTGGCGGGCTGCATATAACGCAGAATGGACATCATCTCTTCCTGAAGATGCGCGGATTCATCGCGCGCCGCCGGCAGGTTATCCTCCAGCAGCGCTTTGACTTTCCCTACTGATACACCGCGCTCTATCCAGCGCTTGATCTCTTCGATACGCAGGATATCTTCTTCATCAAATTGTCGATGCCCGCCTTCGCTACGCTGCGGTTTCAGTAGACCGTAACGACGCTGCCAGGCGCGCAGTGTGACCGGATTGATTCCGCAACGTTCGGCGACTTCACCGATACTGTAAAACGCCATAGCAGCCTCACATCAACCTGATACCTTAATACCTAAACTAACGAATTCAGGCATCCTGTACAACTCTATTTTCTTGTACAGATAAAGATATCAGGTTGCGGCTCACAGCGCCCGGGAAAAAAGATGAAAAAATGTTTAGCAGATTTCGCGGTGGTTCATTTTTTCTCCGGCCATGCGACGGCGGGTAGGCCCCCCAGGCGCGCGCTGGCGAACAAATTGCCCTGGAACTGTGAAATACCGGCTGATTCCAGCCACATCCACTCTTCAGCACGCTCAACGCCGACGGCTGAGACCGCAATCTCCAGAGAAGTACAGCATTTGATAATCGCCTGTACAATCGACTGGCGCGGTCCGTCCTGGTGGATATTGCGGATCAGCTCATGGTCGATTTTAATTCTGTCGGGTTGGTATTGCGCCAGCAGCGATAGCCCGGCAAACCCGGCGCCGAAGTGATCGATGGCAAGATTAATTCCCGCGCCCTTCAGTTTGCGCACCGCATCGGTAAAATCGTCCATCCGCGAAATCACTTCCCGCTCAGTGAACTCGACAATAATCTGCTCCGGAATAAGGTCATTGCGACTAATTTCGTCGAGCAGGAAAGCCACCGCATTCGGCGCTTTGACCATGGTCATCGGCAGTAAATTAATGCTTAACGCCTTATTACGTAAACCTAATTTTCCCGCCAGCGACAACGCCACCCGTTTACTGTGCAGGTCAGCGAGATAAATATCGTCCCCGGTCAGCCCGGCAAAATAGGCGCCGGGGGATTGCCCGTCCGGTGTACGCAACAGCGCTTCCCACGAAATAATTTCGCAGGCGAAAGGGTCGACAATCGGCTGGAAGGCAAAGGAACAACCTTCCGTATTATCGATAATCGGGGTATCAGGATAGAACGTCTCCTTATCAGGAATAAAAACCCAACTATCTGCGGAAGGAATCTCAAAATAGTTCGCTTTTTCTGTGGCTTCGACAAAAGTACGGAAAAATTGCAGCGCCCGGTCATCATAGGTGAGCTGATATTTTGACGTCCCCCGGTCCATCACCGCCTGCAGAACTTCCTCGCGATCGTGTTCGCGTAAATCAAACAGTTCCATCCCGACCTTACCAAAACGACGGGACGGCGCATAATCGCAAAGCAACTCCACCAGATTATAGTGGCGAGGATCCTGGCAGATATGCTGATAAATATCCTGAACCTTTTCTTCAGGCCCCTCAATGAGTTGAAAAAAATGCGTCCCGTTAAAAAGTAAAATACCGGTGACGTCCGCCTGCCCATTTCTTTCGTTTGCCCTGGCGACCATGGCCTCGATCGATTTGAATGAGACATTGTCGCAGATATGGCTGCGATAAATGATGGTGGTTAGCATAGTGATTCCAGATGGGAGGGATAAGCATTCACAGTAGCAGTTATCAGGCTAAGGGTCTCGTAAAACTACGTTTTGTCTTAACAAAAAAGATACACTAAAAATCCCTTTTTTGTGCAAGGTTTTCCCTTTTTTTCTTTCCTTGTACAACATGCAACGCTAAACCCCACCTTTACAAGCCAGAACCGCGCCAGGCAAAAAAAATTAAACAATTAAAAATCATATAGTTAAACTAACATGAATCATTATTGTGCAACTTTGTGTGTACAGGTTAATAATTATTGTATAAGTTTAATGGCAGTTAACAGATGAATGAAATGAAAGGAGCACATATGCAGCAGAATGGTTACATTCCAGATACAGCGAACGCAATTGCCCAGTATTTCAACAAAGCATCTTTGCCTTCCCAGCAGGAAACCCTGGGTCAGATCGTGATGGATATTCTTAACGAAGGGCGTCATCTCAACCGCAAAGCGCTATGCACCAAACTGTTGAGCCGCCTGGACCGCGCTCGCGCGCCGGAGGAAGAGAGCCACTATCAGACCTTAATTGGTCTGCTGTTTGCTGGCCAGGAATAACGTCATCGATCGTCGCCTGTTGCAGCGCCGCAGTAGCAGATGAGGGGCGATCGCTTCCACAAACCTGCTGCTGACCTGAATGCCGTTCGCCTATTCAGGAAAAGGGTGGCATGCATAGAGACGGTTATGAATAACAGTGAAACTGAGGAAATAACCGATGAAATCATCGGCGAGGCGGTTCTAGCGCTTCTGAAAACGAATCGCCCGATTACCACCCCGACCCTGCTGGTTCGACTTCGGTTAATGCAGGCGACAGAACCAGATCGCCAGCGTAGAAAGATCATCGCTGCCGTGATCGAAGAAATTTGCGCGAAGCTTATCCGTCAGCGGAAGTACGCGCCTTTACAGGTAAAGAAAATCAATGGCCGTTGGGAAACCAGAGGTTCGCTGGCGCCAGACAGCATGCCGTCGGAAGCTAAAAAGATCCACTGATTATCCCAACCATGGTGAATTAAACAGAGTGAGAATGTGATGAGACAGACTATGCATCAGCAACCAGATATTTACGCAAGACTGCAGGACACCGCGCTCTCCGACTATTTCCGTAACGCCGGTGATAAACTGGTTGATGAGTCCGCCGTCATGTCGCTCGCCATCAACAGTATTCTCCAGTCCGAGGGTCACCTGAACAATAAGGCCATTATTTTATGGCTGATTCAGGCGCTGGAAACCACCGATGACGTGGTGACCGCGGACGTGATCCGAAAAACGCTGGAGATTGTCGTTGGCTACACCATGGACGATATCTAACGTCGTCACGCTTCTGGCCCGCCAGGACAACGCCTTCTCCGCAGAGCCTGTCCGCTCTGAGCAAAAAAAACCTCGCTAAGGCGAGGTTTTTTCTTTTACCTGATGGCGGTTCAGTGGGCGTTGACCACCACCCACATCGGCCCCTGCCCAACCGCATAGCGGCCTTTCTCCTGCAGCAGTCCCTGCTCACCGACGATATCGTACACCGCGATATGGTGCGACTTCTGCCCGGCGGCAATGAGATATTTACCGCTGTGATCGAGGTTAAAGCCGCGCGGCTGGGTCTCGGTAGGCTGATAGCCTTCCACCGCCAGCACGCTACCATCTTCCGAAACGCTGAACACCGTGATGATGCTGGCGGTACGATCGCAGGCGTAAAGATGACGGCCATCCGGGGTGATATGAATATCCGCCGCCCAGCGCACGCCGCTAAAATCAGGCGGCATCATATCCAGGGTCTGTACACATTCGATGTTGCCCTTAGGATCTTTCAGCTCCCAGACGTCAATCGAGCTGTTTAGCTCATTGACGCAGTAACCATACTGCTGGTTGGGATGGAATACCATGTGACGCGGACCGGCGCCCTCGACGGTCGTCACTTCCGCGGGCTCCTGTGCCGAGAGGAAACCATCGTCGCTGAGGGTAAACAGGCAAATGCGATCCTGCTTCAGCGCCGGCACCCACAGGGTGCGATTATCCGGGGAGATATTGGCCGAGTGGCAGCCTTCCAGCCCTTCCACCACGGTGATGGTTTCGCCCGGCAGGCCATCGTGCAGCGGGGTCACGCTGACACAGCCCTGATTGTAGGAGGCGCTGAAGACAAAGCGGCCATGGTGATCGGTAGAGATATGGGTCGGGCTGCCCGGCAGCGCAGCTTCGCCCGCAAAGGTTAACGCCCCGTTATCCGGCGTGATGCGATAGGCCAGCACGCGAAACTCCGGACGAACGCCAACGTACAGAAATTCCTTGTTGGGGCTGACCACCATCGGCTGGACCTGCCCTGGGGCATCAACCACCTGCACCAGCGTCAGTTTGCCGTCCGCTTCAAGACTCCAGACATGGATTTGTTGGCTTTCCGGGCTGGCGGTATAAACGGTTTGTTTCATGACTACTCCTTCCCTCACTGCACGTGGAATTTTCATTTTCAGGATAACAGCACCCTGAAAATTATAAGACATCCGCCCATGATAATCGCATCGTCCGCCGAATTTCCGCCGGACGGCGGCACAAAGGGCATACAGACATTCACGGCAGATGTGGAAAAATTGGTCCTGACGCCACGGCGGTGTACCATCATGGCCAGGTCACTTTTCAACATCAACCGGAAATAACACATGACAACACGCGTGATTGCCCTGGATTTAGACGGCACCCTGCTTACCAGCAAAAAAACCATTCTGCCCGCTTCGCTGGAGGCGCTGGCCCGCGCCAGAGAGGCAGGCTATCAGGTCATCGTCGTCACCGGACGTCATCACGTCGCTATCCATCCTTTTTATCAGGCACTGGCTCTCGATACACCTGCAATTTGTTGTAATGGCACCTATTTGTATGATTATCACGCAAAAAAGGTTTTGGCCGCCGATCCTATGCCGGTGGAGCAAGCGGTAAGCCTCACTGCCATGCTTGCCAAACAGCAGATCCACGGCCTGGCATATGTGGACGACGCGATGCTTTATGAACACCCCACCGGGCATGTGATCCGCACCCGCAACTGGGCGCAGGCGTTACCGGAAGATCAGCGTCCAGTTTTCGCTCAGGTCGATTCGCTGGCGCAGGCGGTTCGCGAAGTTAACGCGGTATGGAAATTCGCTCTCACCGATGACGACATTCCCCGCCTGCAGCGGTTTGCGCAGCAGGTTGGCGAGACGCTGGGCCTCGAGTGCGAATGGTCGTGGCACGATCAGGTGGATATCGCGCGCGCCGGCAACAGCAAAGGCAAACGCCTGGCGCAATGGGTGGCCGACCAGGGGCTGTCGATGCAGGATGTGGTGGCCTTCGGCGATAACTACAACGATCTTAGCATGCTGGAAGCGGCGGGCACCGGGGTGGCGATGGGCAACGCGGTGGACGAGGTGAAAGCCCGCGCCAACATAGTCATCGGCGACAATGAGTCCACCAGCATCGCCGAGTTTATCTACCGCCAACTGCTGTAATCAGGCGGCGATCGACACGCTTTTGATCTGGGCAAACACCTGCTGACCTGGCGCTATCGCCAGGTCGTCCCGCGCCCATGGGCTAATCCTGGCCCATAGCAGACGGCCACTCACTCTGAGCTGCACTTCAATCTGTCCGTTGACCTCCAGACACTGAGCCACCTCGGCGCGCAAGATATTGCGGATGCTGGTCCCGGACGGCTGGGCCAGTGTCAGCGAAACGTCCGACGCCTGAATGCGGATCCGTGCGGTGTCACCTGCGGGACGTTCGAGCTGGTTGACCCACAGCAACTGGTCCCCCAGCGCCAGGGCCGTCATCGCATACTGCGGGTGCTGCGCGGCGACGGTGGCGCTAAGGATAGTACTCTGCTGCTCCGCCGGCAGCCAGGGGTGCATCACGCTGCTGCTCCAGACCTCCTCCAGCGGACCGAAAGCTTTCACCTTACCGGCCTCCAGCACCAGCACACGATCGGCCAGATGCTGGATCTCATCCAGCGAGTGGCTGACGTAGAGCATCGGAATATGAATCTCCTGCGCCAGCCGCTGCAGGTAGGGCAATAGCTCGCGTTTGCGCGGAATGTCCAGCGAGGCCAGCGGCTCATCCAGCAGCAGTAGCTCTGGCGCGGTCAGCAGGGCGCGGCCGATAGCCACTCGCTGCTTTTCGCCGCCGGATAACCGGCCCGGCAGACGATCCAGCAAGGGTGCAATCCCCAGCAGATCCACCAGCTTATCGAACTGGCTGACCATGGATTTCGCCATCCCATACTGCAGATTGCCGCGCACTTTATAATGGGGAAACAGGCGCGCATCCTGAAAGACATAGCCGATACGGCGCTGCTCCGGCGCCAGGCAGATACGCTGCGCGGTGTCGTTCAGCACCCGGCCATTGAGCACGATCCGCCCTGCCTGGGGTCGGGTCAGGCCGCTGATGGCGTTAATCAACGAGGTTTTGCCCGCGCCGGAGACGCCAAAGACGGCGGTGATCCCGCTGGCGGGCAGAGTTTCACGGATCTGCAGGCAGTGGCTACCGAGGGTCTGGGTAAAGTCCAGCTCCAGCATCATTATCCTCCCATGCGCTGGCGGCTCACGCGGGCCAGCCATTCCGAAATCAGCAGCGAAACCAGCGCCAGACCGATGGCGATGAGGCAGAGGCGGGCCGCCGCCCCCTCCCCGCCCGGGGTTTGAATCAAGGGGTACATCGCCGAAGGGAGGGTGCGCGTTTCACCGGGAATATTGGAAACGAACGTGATGGTCGCGCCAAACTCCCCTAACGAGCGGGCGAAGGCCAGCACCGTGCCGACAATAATCCCCGGCAGAGTCAACGGCAACGTAATGGTCAAAAATACCCGCCAGCGGCTGGCCCCGAGGGTTCTCGCCGCTTGCTCCAGTTTGACGTCCACCCCTTCCAGCGCCAGGCGAATGGCGCGCACCATCAGCGGGAAAGACATCACCGCCGCCGCCAGCACCGCCCCGCGCCAGCTAAAAGCAAAGCTGATGCCGAACCAGTCATACAGCCAGCTGCCAATAAACCCGCGCCGCCCCATGGCCACCAGCAGCAGGTACCCCACCACCACCGGAGGCAGCACCAGCGGCAGATGGAGAATACTGTCGAGCAGGGCCTTGCCGGGAAAGGTGCGCCGGACCAGCAGCCAGGAAAAAAAGATGCCAAAGGGCAGGCTCAAGGCCACCGCCAGGGAGGAGACTTTCAGGCTCAGCAGCACCGCCTGCCATTCGGGTTCGCTCAGAAACATCAGCGGGTGGTAAATCCGTAACGTTTAAAGATAGCGGACGCTTCCGGCCCTTTCAGGTAGTCATAGAAGGCGCTCACGGCCGCATTGCGGTGCCCATCGACAATCGCCAGCGGGTACTCGACTTTCTGATGCGAGGCTTCCGGGAAGGTGCCGACCACTTTCACCCCCTTGCTGGCCACGGCATCGGAGCCATAGACAATCCCCAGTGGCGCTTCGTTGCGCTCCACCAGCGCCAGCGCACCGCGCACGTCTTCAGCCGGGGCGAGCTTCGGCGACAACGTCTCCCAGGCACCGAGTTTCTGCAGTGCTTCTTTGGCATAGATACCGGCCGGGACATGCTGTGGATCGCCCACCGCCAGACGGCCTCCTTTCAGCAGGCTGGTCCAGTCGGTTTTCTCATCAATGGTTATCGCCCCCTGCGCACTGGCTTTCGGCGCGACCACCACCAGGCTGTTGCCAAGCAGAGTGGCGCGGGTTGCCGGATCGATGGCCTTTTTATCTGCCGCGTAATCCATCCATTTCTGATCGGCGGAGATGAACAGGTCCGCTGGCGCACCCGCTTCTATCTGCCGCGCCAGCGTCGACGACGAGGCAAACGACGACACGACCTCGACGTTTTTTTCTTTCTTGTACGCCTGGGCAATATCCTGCATCGCGTTGGTTAACGATGCGGCGGCGAAAACGGTCACTTTACCCTCTGCCGCCAGCGCCTGACCCGCGACGCACAGCGTGAGTGATACCCCGACAACCCCGCGTAACCAAGAACCTGCCATCTTACTCTCCTGTCAATGCGTTATGTAGTCGATAATATAACGATATGCGAAGCGTTTTTATAGTGACACAGGACAATAAAAAGAAGGGAAATGATACAGGAGGGAAATAGCACAGCGCCCGGTTAAACCGGGCGCCGGGAAATCAGTGATTTTGCTGGCTGCGATCTTTGTGGCCTACGCCGGAGAAGAGGTTGAACACTTCGCCAAGACCGTAAATCAGTCCCAGGATGACCGCCATCACCACCGGTACCATGATGACCGCAAAAACCAGACTTTTCAAAAGCTCTAACATGGTTCACTCCAGATAGTATGATTTCCTGATTGTAACGATTTCAGCCGAAAAAACACGTCCCATTTGTGCGGTGGGTAATGACCAACCGCGCAGAGAGGTTTTGCAAGTGGGCGACTATCGGTCACAATACCCTTTTTTGTCAGGAAACGATTATGCAGGCCGAAATTCTTCTCACCCTTAAGCTACAGCAGCGCCTGTTTGCCGATCCGCGGCGGATCGCCCTGCTCAAACAGATTGACCAGACCGGTTCGATAAGCCAGGGGGCGAAGCATGCGGGTATCAGCTATAAGAGCGCTTGGGATGCCATCAATGAGATGAACCAGCTCAGCGAACAGCCGCTGGTGGATCGCGCCACCGGCGGAAAGGGCGGCGGCGGCGCGGTGCTGACCCGCTACGGGCAGCGTCTGATCCAGCTGTACGATCTGCTGGCGCAGATCCAGCAGAAAGCGTTTGATGTACTCAGCGATGACGATGCCCTGCCGCTGGATAGCCTGCTGGCGGCCATCTCGCGCTTTTCCCTGCAGACCAGCGCCCGCAACCAGTGGTTCGGCACCATTACCGGCCGCGATCGCCAGCAGGTGCAGCAGCACGTGGAAGTACTGTTGGCTGACGGAAAAACCCGCCTGAACGTCGCCATCACCGCGCAAAGCGCTGAGAAGCTGGGACTCGATGAGGGCCAGGAGGTGCTGGTCCTGCTCAAAGCGCCATGGGTCGGCATCACCCTCGATCCCGCAGCAGCCCGCCAGGCCGATAACCAGCTGTCGGGACGTATCAGTCATATCGAATGCGGGTCCGGACAGTGCGAAGTACTGATGACCCTGGCGGACGGTCAAACCCTGTGCGCCACCCTGCCACAGGCGCAGGCCGCTGGCCTGGCGGAAGGAACGGAGGCGATCGCTTACTTCAATGCCGATCGCATCATTCTCGCGACGTTATGCTGACCCCATTGACATTACGCGCCTGAAGTCGTATCCCTGATGCACATCGCTGCAAAAAATGGGATACATCATGTCATCATTGCAAATTTCGCAAGGCACGTTTCGCCTGAGCGATACAAAGACCTTAAAAATAGACCACCTGAGCGTGGCGGCGGGTGAAAGCTGGGCGTTCGTCGGCAGCAACGGCAGCGGCAAATCCGCCCTCGCGCGGGCCCTGGCAGGCGACCTGACCCTGCTCAGCGGCCAGCGCGAAAGCCACTTCTCCCGCGTGACCCGCCTCTCCTTCGAACAGTTGCAGAAGCTGGTCAGCGACGAGTGGCAGCGCAATAACACCGACCTGCTCAGCCCTGGCGAAGAAGATACCGGCCGCACCACCGCGGAGATTATCCAGGATGAGGTGAAAGATCCTGCCCGCTGCGCGCGCCTGGCCGAACAGTTTGGCATCAGCGCCCTGCTGGACCGCCGGTTTAAATACCTGTCGACCGGGGAAACGCGTAAGACCCTGCTGTGTCAGGCCCTGATGACCGATCCGCAACTGCTGATCCTCGATGAACCTTTCGACGGTCTCGACGTCAACTCCCGCCAGCAGCTGGCTGCCCTGCTGGCCGACCTGCACAGCGCCGGCATCACCCTGGTGCTGGTGCTCAACCGCTTCGATGAGATCCCGGAGTTTGTGCAATTCGCCGGCGTGCTGGCTGACTGCATCCTTAGCGAGACCGGCGAGAAGTCTTCCCTGCTGCAGCAGGCGCTGGTCGCCCAGCTGGCGCACAGTGAAAAACTGGACGGCATCACCCTGCCGGAGCCGGATGTCCCACCGGCCCGTCATGCGCTGGCAGACTCGGCGCCGCGTATCGTGCTCAACGACGGCGTGGTCTCCTATAACGATCGCCCGGTCATCAATCACCTCTCATGGACCGTGAATCCAGGCGAACACTGGCAGATCGTCGGTCCCAACGGCGCCGGTAAATCTACGCTGCTGAGCCTGGTCACCGGGGATCATCCGCAGGGCTACAGCAACGATCTCACGCTCTTTGGCCGCCGGCGCGGCAGCGGTGAGACCATCTGGGATATTAAAAAGCATATCGGCTACGTCAGCAGCAGCCTGCATCTGGACTACCGGGTCAGCACCAACGTCCGCAACGTCATCCTGTCGGGCTATTTTGACTCGATCGGCATTTATCAGGCGGTCTCCGACAAGCAGCATAAGCTGGTGCAGCAATGGCTGGATATTCTCGGCATCGATAAGCGCACCGCCGACGCGCCGTTTCACAGTCTGTCGTGGGGCCAGCAGCGGCTGGCGCTTATCGTCCGCGCGCTGGTGAAGCATCCAACCCTGCTGATCCTCGATGAACCGCTGCAGGGGCTGGACCCCCTCAACCGCCAGCTGGTGCGCCGCTTTGTCGACGTGTTGATTGGCGAAGGGGCCACACAGCTGCTGTTTGTCTCGCACCATGCGGAAGATGCCCCGGACTGTATTACCCATCGCCTGGCGTTCGTCCCCAGTGGAGACGGTTACACTTATCAGCTCGGCCCCGTGGCCTGACGCCCCCTGCCGGGGATCGAAAGATCCCTGGTATTTTTCAGAAAAATAGCGCCAAACAAACCTAAGACATTGAATTAAAATTAAAAATATAAAATTTACGTTATTTACACCCCAAGTGTAAACGATTCCACTAACTTGCCCTATGTCACACTTTTCACTTCTTTGATATGCTATCTTCCTCACAAACGATAAGCCGAATGGAGCGAATCATGAAAGTTCTGGTTACAGGTGGTAGCGGTTACATTGGAAGTCATACCTGCGTTCAACTGCTGCAGCAGGGACACGAGGTGGTGATCCTCGACAATCTCTGCAACAGCAAGCGCAGCGTACTGCCGGTGATTGAACGTCTCGGCGGCAAAGAAGCCACCTTTATTGAAGGCGATATTCGTAACGAAGCGCTGATGACGGAGATCCTCCACGATCACGCCATTGAGGCAGTGATCCACTTCGCCGGGCTGAAAGCCGTCGGGGAGTCCGTCGCCAAGCCGCTGGAATATTACGACAATAACGTCACCGGCACACTGAAATTAGTCTCTGCCATGCGCGCCGCTGGCGTGAAGAACTTTATCTTTAGCTCCTCCGCTACCGTCTACGGCGATCAGCCGAAAATCCCGTATGTCGAAAGCTTCCCGACCGGCACCCCGCAAAGCCCTTACGGCAAAAGCAAGCTGATGGTAGAGCAGATCCTGACCGACCTGCAGAAAGCCCAGCCGGAGTGGAGCATTGCCCTGCTGCGCTACTTCAACCCGGTCGGCGCCCACCCGTCGGGCGACATGGGGGAAGACCCGCAGGGGATCCCGAACAACCTGATGCCCTACATCGCCCAGGTCGCCGTTGGCCGTCGCGAATCGCTGGCCGTTTTTGGTAACGACTATCCGACCGAAGATGGTACCGGCGTGCGCGATTACATCCATGTGATGGACCTCGCCGATGGCCACGTCGCGGCCATGGAAAAACTGGCTGACAAAGCCGGGGTGCATATTTACAACCTTGGCGCCGGCGTCGGCAGCAGCGTGCTCGACGTAGTCAATGCTTTCAGCAAGGCCTGCGGCAAACCCATTAACTACCATTTCGCGCCGCGCCGCGATGGCGACCTCCCGGCCTACTGGGCGGATGCTGCCAAGGCCGACCGCGAGCTGAACTGGCGCGTAACGCGCAACCTGGACGAAATGGCGCAGGACACCTGGCACTGGCAGTCCCGTCATCCGCAGGGTTATCCAGACTAAGGAACCTTCATGAGCGTATTTAACCCCGTTGACCATCCACATCGTCGTTATAACCCGTTAACCGGACAGTGGATTCTGGTTTCTCCGCATCGCGCCAAGCGCCCCTGGCAGGGGGCGCAGGAAACGCCGGCAAAACAGACCTTGCCGGCCCACGATCCGGACTGTTTCCTGTGCCCGGGCAACACCCGGGTGACCGGCGACACCAACCCGAATTACACCGGTACCTACGTATTTACCAACGACTTTGCGGCCCTGATGACCGACACCCCGGACGCACCGGAGAGTGACGATCCGCTGATGCGCTGCCAGAGCGCCCGCGGCACCAGTCGGGTGATCTGCTTCTCGCCAGACCACAGCAAAACGCTGCCGGAACTGAGCCTTGAAGCGCTGGAAGACGTGGTTAAAACGTGGCAGGAACAGACCGCGGACCTCGGGAAAAGCTACCCGTGGGTGCAGGTTTTTGAAAACAAAGGGGCAGCGATGGGCTGCTCCAACCCTCACCCGCATGGTCAGGTGTGGGCCAACAGTTTCCTGCCCAATGAAGCGGAACGGGAAGACCGTCTGCAGAAAGAGTATTACGCCGCACAGGGCCAGCCGATGCTGCTGGACTATGTGCAGCGCGAACTGGCCGACGGCAGCCGCACGGTGGTGGACACCGAGCACTGGCTGGCGGTGGTGCCCTACTGGGCCGCCTGGCCGTTCGAAACGCTGCTGTTGCCGAAAGCGCACGTGCAGCGCATTACCGATCTCACCGACGCCCAGCGCAGCGATCTGGCGCTGGCGTTGAAAAAGCTGACCAGCCGTTACGACAACCTGTTCCAGTGCTCATTCCCCTACTCCATGGGCTGGCACGGCGCGCCGTTTAACGACGAAGACCATAACCACTGGCAGCTTCATGCCCACTTTTATCCGCCGCTGCTGCGCTCCGCGACGGTCCGCAAGTTTATGGTTGGTTATGAAATGCTGGCCGAAACTCAGCGCGATCTGACCGCCGAGCAAGCTGCCGAACGACTGCGCGCCGTCAGCGACGTCCATTTTCGTGAATCCGGAGTGTAATGATGAGTCTGAAAGAGAAAACCCAAACCCTGTTTGCTGACGCCTTCGGCTACCCGGCCAGCCATGTCATTCAAGCGCCAGGCCGCGTCAACCTGATCGGCGAGCATACCGATTACAACGACGGTTTTGTGCTGCCCTGCGCTATCGACTACCAGACGGTGATCAGCTGTGCGCCGCGCGACGATCGTACGGTGCGGGTGATTGCCGCCGATTACGACAATCAGACCGATGAGTTCTCTCTCGACGCGCCGATTATCAGCCACGACACCCAGCAGTGGTCGAACTATGTCCGCGGCGTGGTAAAGCATCTGCAGCAGCGTAACAGCCACTTTGGCGGCGCGGATCTGGTGATCAGCGGTAATGTACCGCAGGGTGCGGGGTTAAGCTCCTCAGCCTCGCTGGAAGTCGCCGTCGGCACCGTGTTCCAACAGCTGTATCATCTGCCGCTGGATGGCGCGCAAATCGCCCTCAACGGCCAGGAGGCGGAAAACCAGTTCGTCGGCTGCAACTGCGGCATCATGGATCAGCTGATTTCAGCGCTGGGCAAAAAAGACCACGCGCTGCTGATCGACTGCCGTTCGCTGGGCACCAAAGCCGTCTCGATGCCGAAAGGCGTGGCGGTGGTGATCATCAACAGCAACTTTAAGCGTACCCTCGTCGGCAGCGAGTACAACACCCGTCGTGAACAGTGCGAAACCGGCGCGCGCTTCTTCCAGCAGCCCGCCCTGCGCGATGTCACCCTTGAGCAATTTAACGCCGTCGCCCATGAGCTGGATCCGGTGGTCGCGAAGCGCGTACGCCATGTGCTGACGGAGAATGCCCGCACTGTGGAAGCCGCCAGCGCCCTCGAAAAAGGCGACCTGAAGCGGATGGGTGAGCTGATGGCAGAGTCCCACGCCTCGATGCGTGATGATTTCGAGATCACCGTCCCGCAGATCGACACCCTGGTGGAGATCGTTAAGGCCGCGATCGGCGATAAGGGCGGCGTGCGCATGACCGGCGGCGGCTTTGGCGGCTGCGTGGTAGCGTTAATCCCGGAAGAACTGGTCGATACCGTTCAGCAGGCCGTTGCCAACGAGTATGAAGCGAAAACCGGTATTAAAGAGACATTCTATGTCTGCAAACCGTCGCAGGGGGCTGGCCAATGCTAACGCAAACCACCGCGCTGGCCCCGGACGGCCAGCCATGGCAGCAGGTGACCCTGCGCAATAAGTCGGGGATGACCGTCACCGTGGCGGACTGGGGCGCGACGCTGCTCAGCGCCGAGGTGCCGCTGGCCGATGGCAGCCTGCGCCGACCGCTGCTGGGCTGCGCAAAGCTGGAAGACTATGCTCGCCAGGCCGCATTTCTTGGCGCCTCGGTAGGCCGCTACGCCAACCGTATCGGCCACAGCCGCTTCCCGCTTGACGGCCAGGTCGTCAACGTCACGCCGTCAAACGACGCGGGCCACCAGCTCCACGGCGGCCCGGAAGGGTTTGATAAGCGCCGCTGGCGCATTGTCCGCGCCGACGAGCAGGAAGTGCTGTTCGCCCTGACCTCGCCCGATGGCGATCAAGGCTTTCCGGGCACCCTGCAGGCCACCGCGCACTATCGTCTGAGCGACGATAACCGCATCGCGATTACCTATCGCGCCACC
This sequence comes from Klebsiella sp. HMSC16A12, assembly GCF_001808265.1. Lineage (NCBI taxonomy): Bacteria > Pseudomonadati > Pseudomonadota > Gammaproteobacteria > Enterobacterales > Enterobacteriaceae > Klebsiella > Klebsiella sp. HMSC16A12. Next base: position 136,526 of record NZ_KV792648.1, on the reverse strand, counting down.
GTGGACCAACCCTGCCCGGTGAATATGACCAATCACGTCTATTTCAACCTCGACGGTGAGCAGGGCGATGTGCGCCAGCATCAGCTCCAGATCCTCGCCCAGAGGTATCTGCCGGTGGAAAGCGACGGTATCCCGGATGGCGAACTGAAAGATGTTGCTAACACCAGCTTTGATTTCCGCCAGCCGAAAACCATCGCCGCCGACTTCCTCGCGGATGCCGATCAGCAAAAGGTGAAGGGATACGATCATGCCTTCCTGCTGGATGCCAAAGGCGACGCCAGCCAGCCCGCGGCACAGGTCTGGTCGCAGGATGGCAAGCTGCAGATGACGGTCTATACCTCCGCTCCGGCGCTGCAGTTTTACTCCGGCAACTATCTCGGCGGCACCCCGTCGCAGACGACGGAGCCCTACGCCGACTGGCAGGGACTGGCGCTGGAGAGCGAATTCCTGCCGGATTCGCCGAACCATCCGCAATGGCCGCAGCCGGACTGTGTATTACGTCCGGGCCAGGAGTACGTCAGCCTGACGGAATATCAGTTTATCGCCCGATAATCGCCAGCGCCCTCCATCAGGGGGCGCTGCTTTTCGTCCCCGCCCTCCTCTCTGCCGCCTCTTTTTTCAGCAACCTGCTCTATTTTCCGTCACCAAAGGACAAAAAAATAACCTGTGTATTACAAGCACCTTACACTGCGCCACTATTTTCGCTATGGTTAGGGATAAGCATTGCCGTGCGCCAAATCACGGCAATATAATGAGAATAGTTATCAATCAATAACACATACACCATCACATTCAGCGCACCGTTCGCGGCGCGAGGGATGGCGTGTAGAGAGGAGTGAGAGAATGGCTGTAACTAAGCTGGTACTGGTTCGTCATGGCGAAAGCCAGTGGAACAACGAAAACCGCTTCACCGGTTGGTACGACGTGGATCTGTCCGAGAAAGGCGTTAGCGAAGCGAAAGCAGCGGGTAAACTGCTGAAGGCTGAAGGCTTCAGCTTTGATTTTGCTTATACTTCCGTGCTGAAACGTGCCATCCACACCCTGTGGAACGTGCTGGACGAACTGGATCAGGCCTGGCTGCCGGTTGAGAAATCCTGGAAGCTGAACGAGCGTCATTACGGCGCGCTGCAGGGCCTGAACAAAGCGGAAACCGCTGAGAAATACGGTGACGAGCAGGTTAAACAGTGGCGTCGCGGCTTCGCTGTCACTCCGCCGGAGCTGACCAAAGACGACGAGCGCTACCCGGGCCACGATCCGCGCTATGCAAAACTGACCGACGCCGAACTGCCGACCACTGAAAGCCTGGCGCTGACCATCGACCGCGTCGTGCCTTACTGGAACGAAACCATTCTGCCGCGCCTGAAAAGCGGTGAGCGCGTGATCATCGCCGCTCACGGTAACTCCCTGCGCGCGCTGGTGAAATACCTCGACAACATGGGCGAAGACGAGATCCTCGAACTGAACATCCCGACCGGCGTACCGCTGGTGTATGAGTTCGATGAAAACTTCAAGCCGATCAAACATTACTATCTGGGTAACGCGGAAGAGATCGCGGCGAAAGCTGCTGCCGTCGCCAACCAGGGTAAAGCGAAGTAATTTCTCCTGGTGAGAACAAAAAAGCGTGGAAATCTCCACGCTTTTTTTATGACCTGCGCTAGCGCGGAGTAGCTTAGCCGCGGCGGGTTTTCACCGCTTCCGCCAGCTGACGCAGGATCGTTTCGGTATCCTCCCAGCCGATGCAGGCGTCGGTGACGCTCTTGCCGTAGGTCAGCGGTTCACCGCTCTCGAGGCTCTGGTTGCCTTCCACCAGATGGCTTTCAATCATCACGCCCATAATGGCGCGCTCGCCGCCGGCGATCTGCTGGCATACGTCGGCGCCCACTTCCATCTGCTTCTTGAACTGCTTGCTGGAGTTGGCATGGCTGAAGTCGATCATCACCTGGGCCGGAAGACCCGCTTTCGCCAGACCGATTTTCACCTCCGCGACGTGCTTCGCGCTGTAGTTAGGCTCTTTGCCGCCGCGCAAAATAATATGGCAGTCGCCGTTACCGCTGGTATTCACGATGGCGGAGTGGCCCCACTTGGTGACCGACAGGAAACAGTGCGGCGCGCCGGCGGCGTTAATCGCATCGATAGCCACCTTGATGGTGCCATCGGTACCGTTTTTAAAGCCCACCGGGCAGGAGAGTCCGGAGGCGAGCTCACGGTGCACCTGGGATTCGGTGGTACGCGCGCCAATGGCGCCCCAGCTCATCAGATCGGCGACATACTGCGGGGTGATCATATCGAGGAATTCCCCCGCCGCCGGCAGGCCGCTGTCGTTAATGTCCAGCAGCAGTTTGCGCGCGATGCGCAACCCGTCGTTGATGCGGAAGCTGTTATCCATATGGGGATCGTTGATGAGCCCTTTCCAGCCGACGGTGGTGCGCGGTTTTTCAAAATAGACCCGCATGACGATCTCGAGCTCGCCCTTCAGCGCCTCGCGCAGGGTCAGCAGGCGGGCGGCATACTCTTTCGCCGCTGCCGGATCGTGAATAGAACAAGGCCCAATCACCACCAGCAGACGGTCATCGTCGCCTTTGAGGATCTGATGGATCGCTTTGCGAGCATGTGCAACGGTGTTTGCAGCATTTTCGGTAGCAGGGAATTTTTCCAGGAGCGCAACGGGAGGTAATAATTCGTTGATCTCTTTAATGCGTAAATCGTCGTTCTGATAATTCATCTTCTTTCCAGCGTTGCCATACTTATTCAATGAAATGCAATCCCTCCAATCTATCTCTTCGCTGAAATAGTGTAAACGTGATTTTACAGTAGTGATGGAATAATCCTGGAAATAGGCAAAAATACGCCATAAAGTAGCGAAACCAGGCTCATGAACTACAATATTTAACTGTTAAAGCTAATTAAGTCTTACGTTTCAGGATTATATAGTGACACTGCGATCGTCTGCGGAGTCTTAAACCATAGCGAGTCAGATCCCTGGCACACTCACCGCGGGAAGCGCATTTCCCCTTCCCGGCTTAACAGGAGTATCCGATGAATATGAAAAAACTGACGACCCTTTTGCTCACCGCCACCTTAGGTCTTGCCAGCGGCGCGGCCCTGGCGGCAGACACCGGTGCCCAGTCCAATAATGGCCAGGCCAACTCTTCCGCGGATGCCGGTCAGGTGGCGCCGGATGCCCGTGAGAACGTGGCGCCGAACAACGTGGACAATAGTCAGATCAACTCTGGCTCTGGGGGCACCACGGGCTCGACGATGACCCAGGATAATATGTCGAGCGATGAGGTACATAAAAACTCGATGTGTAAAGACGGCCGCTGTCCGGACACCGGTAAAAAACTGGACAACGGCGGCAATACGACCCAAGACAACAGCAAAACCGACGGCACCACCCAGTAACACATGAGGTGGGCAGATCGAAGAAAAGGCGAGCCGGTCTCGCCTTTTCTTCGTTTTTTATCGCTCTCTGTTTATGATGTCATAGCGTAATAATGATAACTATTAAGGGACGACACTATGGCGCACTCGCATTCGCACTCCTCTGTCCAGGCTCCGGATAACAGCAACGCCCGCCGGCTGCTATGGGCGTTTATCGTCACCGCCGGCTTTATGCTGATTGAAGCCGTCGGCGGCGCGATCTCCGGCTCGCTGGCCCTGCTGGCGGATGCCGGCCATATGCTCACCGACTCCGCCGCTCTGCTGTTTGCGCTGCTGGCGGTTCGCTTCGCCAGCCGCCCACCAAATGCCCGCCATACCTTTGGCTGGTTGCGTTTAACCACCCTGGCGGCGTTTCTCAATGCTATTGCTCTGGTGGTGATCACCATGCTGATTGTCTGGGAGGCGATTCAGCGCTTCCAGCATCCGCAGCCGGTAGCCGGCGTGACGATGATGGTCATTGCAGTCGCCGGTCTGCTGGCCAACGTGCTGGCGTTTTGGATCCTACATCGGGGTAGCGAGGAGCGGAATCTTAACGTACGCGCCGCAGCGCTACACGTGCTTGGCGACCTGCTGGGCTCGGTCGGCGCGATCGTGGCGGCCGTGGTGATCCTCACCACCGGCTGGACGCCTGTCGACCCGATTCTTTCCGTGCTGGTTTCCTGCCTGGTATTACGTAGTGCCTGGCGATTACTGAAAGAGAGTCTGAATGAATTGCTGGAAGGCGCGCCGCGTTCGCTGGATGTGGCGGCCCTGCAGCGGGATATCCGTCGCTCTATCCCGGAGGTACGCGATGTTCACCACGTCCACGTCTGGCTGGTGGGGGAAAAACCGGTGATGACGCTCCATGTACAGGTCGTTCCACCGCACGACCATGACGCGTTACTCAACCGCATCCTGCATTTCCTGGAACATAAATATGAAATTGCGCATGCCACGGTGCAGATGGAGTACCAGCCCTGCAGCGGCCCGGAGTGCCATCTCAACACGATGCACGCCGGGCACGATCATCACCACCACCATTAGCCAGAAAACGCGTGAGAACCTCGCTCACGCGCGCTGTTTATCCACATCCGGCTGCCGTTCAACGCAATGAACGTCAGCAAGAGGTATTCCAGCGACATGGCATAGACGCCCTGACGGGCAAAAATCACCACGCTTATCACGTTGACGATCACCCACAGCAGCCAGTTTTCAACATACTTGCGGGTCATTAAGATCATCGCCACCACCGACAGCACCGTCATGCAGGAGTCCCAGAACGGGAAAGCATCCGGCTGCAGTTCCGGCATAGTGACCTGCAAACCGAGCGCTTGCATCAGGCTGACCGCGATCCGCGTCAGGAAAGCAAAGAACGGGTTGATAAACAGGGTCAGCAAGCCGATCGCTACCACGCAGGCCGCCAGCCAGCCCAGCGCTTTGCTGCGCGGCAGCCAGCGGATCTGCAGCTCAGCCTCATGGTTGCTGCTTTGTCGCGACCATGCATACCAGCCGTAAACGTTAGCGGCAAAAAAGAACAGCTGCAGCAGCAGGCTGGCGTACAGCTGGATCTGAAAGAAGATGATGGCGAACAGCGTGACGTTGACCAGCCCGAAAGCATAGTTACTGATCTTCTCCAGGCTCGCCAGCCAGATACACAACAGCCCGGCAATCGTCCCCACGGCCTCTATCCAGGAGAGATCGTACCCCCCAGCGCCGATGGGTATATGTACTAAAATATTCTGCGTGCTAAAAAAATCCATTTCCTCCCCTCAGCGTCTGGCGACGCGACAATAGGTTATCCCCGTAGTGTAGCCGCAAAATCCAGCATCCGGTTAAGGGGAATTAATGCGCCGGTTCGCAGCGCTTCGTCGACATGGATTTCATGTGCAGCGCCGCCCTGCTCGAGACCCTCGGCAATGGCTTTCAGGCCATTCATCGCCATCCACGGACAATGCGCGCAGCTGCGACAGGTCGCTCCTTCGCCGGCGGTGGGCGCTTCCAGCAGCGTTTTCTCCGGCACCGCCTGCTGCATTTTATAGAAAATACCGCGATCGGTGGCCACGATCAGCTGGCGCTGGGGCAGGCTTTTCGCCGCCGCAATCAGCTGGCTGGTGGAGCCTACGGCATCGGCCATCTCAACGATCGCCTGCGGCGACTCGGGATGGACCAGCACGGCGGCTTCGGGATGCTGAGCCTTCATCCGCATCAACGCCTGGGTTTTAAACTCGTCGTGCACGATGCACGCCCCCTGCCAGCACAGCACGTCTGCGCCGGTCTGACGCTGAACGTAACGCCCAAGGTGGCGGTCCGGCGCCCAGAGGATCTTTTGACCAAGACTATCCAGATGGTCAATGAGTTCCACGGCGATGCTGGAGGTCACCACCCAGTCGGCGCGGGCCTTCACCGCGGCGGACGTATTGGCATAGACCACGACGGTGCGGTCAGGATGGGCGTCGCAAAAGGCGTTGAATTCCTCAATCGGACAGCCCAGATCCAATGAACACTCGGCGTTCAGGGTCGGCATCAAAATGGTCTTTTCCGGGCTGAGAATTTTGGCGGTTTCCCCCATAAAACGCACCCCGGCGACCAGCAGCGTGGAGGCCGAATGGCGGGCGCCAAAGCGCGCCATCTCCAGCGAGTCGGCGATACAGCCGCCGGTCTCTTCCGCCAGCTGTTGAATTTCAGGATCGGTGTAGTAATGCGCCACCATCACGGCATCGCGCTCGCGCAGCAGGCGCTTGATTTTTTCGCGGTAAAACTGCTTTTCGTCGACGGTCAGCGGCTGCGGTTTAGCAGGGAAAGGATAAATCGCCGTTTCAGGATCAAACATTACGCTCATCATGCAATCTCGTTTTACTGGCTTAACTCTACAACCGTCAGTATGGCCTTTCGGCGGCTTAACACGGTCATGGTGTTTTATATGCTAAACAAGATAGCCGATTACGAGCTAAAAGTCGTGATGAATTTTGTACATCAGACCCTTTTCCCGGGGACGGTGCTGCGCATCTGCCCGAACGACCGGTTCGTATCCTGTGCAGGCACGGTAAGCGCAGCGTGACCGTGGGAAAATGATGAATTAAGAAAGTATTAACATTGATGAGTGGCAGGGAAAATGCAGATAGCAAAAAGGCGCCTTTAGGGCGCCTTTTTACATTGGTGGGTCGTGCAGGATTCGAACCTGCGACCAATTGATTAAAAGTTCAACTGCTCTACCAACTGAGCTAACGACCCCTTGCGGGATTTTACTGCTGCCATCATTCAGGATGGTGGGTCGTGCAGGATGACTCGACTTCGCCTCGCCCTTCGGGCCGTTGCTGTCGCAACGTTATCCTTCACGTTCAGCATCTGAG
>NZ_KV792648.1:129320-129736 GCF_001808265.1 Klebsiella sp. HMSC16A12 | reverse complement strand
TCAACTGCTCTACCAACTGAGCTAACGACCCGCTCTGGTACTACCTGAATAATTTCACTCGACACCAATTCAGAAATTGGTAGGTCGTGCAGGATGACTCGGCTTTGCCTCGCCCTACGGGCCGTTGCTGACGCAACGTTATCCTTCACGTTCAGCATCTGAGTTAAATGCTGAAATTGGTGGGTCGTGCAGGATTCGAACCTGCGACCAATTGATTAAAAGTCAACTGCTCTACCAACTGAGCTAACGACCCGAGTGGTGGGTGATGACGGGATCGAACCGCCGACCCCCTCCTTGTAAGGGAGGTGCTCTCCCAGCTGAGCTAATCACCCGAAACTGCGCTGGATACTACTGATACTGCCTCCACCGACCCCATCATTATAATGGTGGGTCGTGCAGGATTCGAACCTGCGACC
>NZ_KV792648.1:129027-129300 GCF_001808265.1 Klebsiella sp. HMSC16A12 | reverse complement strand
CCGTTGCTGACGCAACGTTATCCTTCACGTTTTACTATCGCGTTCCACCAGAACGATTGGTGGGTCGTGCAGGATTCGAACCTGCGACCAATTGATTAAAAGTCAACTGCTCTACCAACTGAGCTAACGACCCGAGTGGTGGGTGATGACGGGATCGAACCGCCGACCCCCTCCTTGTAAGGGAGGTGCTCTCCCAGCTGAGCTAATCACCCGATACTACGCTGGATACTACTAAGCGGTGGGTCGTGCAGGATGACTCGGCTTTGCCTCGCC